>NZ_JBVAYF010000009.1:0-195921 GCF_055413345.1 Pseudaeromonas sp. HNCC25DJ180 | reverse complement strand
GGTGCAAAGGGCTTCTGGGTGAGTATGTGGTCAATCTGGCGATCCGCCTGAAGCTGGATAAGCAACATTACCATTTGCTCAAAAATGTCACCCTGCCGACCGAGGATGGCTCGACCCAGATCGATCATGTGATCGTTTCTGTCTACGGGCTCTTTGTGGTCGAAACCAAGAATATGAAGGGATGGATCTTCGGCGGCCAGAACCAGAAAACCTGGACCCAGAAGATCTACCGTTGCAGCAACAAGTTCCAGAATCCGCTGCACCAGAACTACAAGCACACCCGTACCCTGCAATCTTTGCTGGGGCTTAGCGATGAGCAGATCTTTTCGGTCATCGCCTTTGTCGGGGATGCCGTATTCAAGACGCCCATGCCGGAGAATGTTACCCACGGCAATGGTTTTATCCGCTATATCAAGGCCCAAACCACGCCGGTACTGAGTCATGAACAGGTGCAGGAGATCATTGCCAAGATAGAGGGCGGGCGTCTGGAGCGTAGTTTTAAAACCAACCGTGAACATGTGGCCCATGTTAAAAGCATCATTGCCGAAAAAGTGGCGACCCCATCCTGTCCAAAATGCGGCAGCAGCATGGTCTCCCGTGTGGTGAAAAAAGGGGAGAAGGCGGGAAATACCTTCTGGGGCTGCTCCCGCTACCCTGCATGTAGGGGCATGATGGCAGAAGAGTGAGCGGGTAGCAGTTCAGGCACTGATTTGAGTAGGGGAAAATATGGCATTGGGAGTGAGTTGGTCGCAGCAGGAGATTGCTGTCACTGTGGCGGATTATATGCTGATGTTGCAGCAGGAGTTGGCCGGGCAGCGCTTCAACAAGGCGGCCCATCGACGTGCTCTGCTGGAAAAGCTCAACGGGCGCAGCCCTGCGGCGGTTGAGAAGAAGCATCAGAATATCAGTGCCGTGCTCAAGGCTAGCGGGCGGGTCTGGATTAATGGCTACAAGCCCTTGTCCAATGTCCAGATTGCGCTGGGTGAGGAGGTGGAGCAATGGCTGCTGCGTCATCCTGAGTTTGACGAGCTGCTGATGGCGGCTGTCGATCAACCTGCGGTAGTCCCGACGCACTTTGATTTCAGTGATTTTCTTGTGGAGCCGCCATCAGCTGCAAACAGTGTGCGTGAACCCACCATCGCCTATCGACTGCAACGGCCCCAGCTGCAGCGCGACTATGCGGCTCGTGAGGCGTCCAATCGTAAATTGGGTGAAGCCGGTGAGTTGCTGGTGTTGGGCTTTGAACGGCAACGCTTGATCATGGCGGGTTGCCATCACCTGGCCGATCGAGTCGAGCATGTGGCTAAAACCAAGGGCGATGGTTTGGGTTATGACATCCACTCTTATGAGCCTAATGGCCGGGATCGGCTGATCGAGGTCAAGACGACCGCCTTTGCCAAAGAAACACCCTTCTATGCCTCGCGTAACGAGGTCGAATTTTCTCACGATCATGCAGAGCTATTTGTGCTGAGTCGGGTCTATGGCTTTCGTCAGGCTGCTCATGCCTTCGAGCTACCGGGGTCGATCAAACGCAACTGTCAGCTGGATGCAGTGACCTATATCTGCAGTGTGTTATAGCGAAAGCGTTAAGGACATCCCAACCTACAACGGCCTTTGGCGAAGGCAAGCTCAAAAGCTAACCCCACCTTGATCCTCCCCTTGAAAAAAGGGGAGGGAGAACAGCGCAAGGCGTCTCTGTGTTGTAAATGGGATAGCTGGCTGTCCTTTGGTGAGGTTCCATGCGTACGAATACGCTTCGCTATTCGTACCTACGGGGTAATTGCCTGATTTTAAAGTATTTACCTTCCCCTTCGACAGGCTCAGGGTGAACGGCGATATCTCGCGGCAAGCGTTGGCTTCACAGGCTCAACTGAACGGTAATTCCACGCGGTAAACGCTGGGCTTCGCAGGCTCAGCACCAGCCTACAAAGGTCTCTGCCTTGGGTTGGCGAAAAGCCAACCCACCTAGATCCTCCCCTTGAAACGATGAGGGGAAAGAGGCCCCAAGAGGGTTGAGATCGACGGTCGCGGTCATCCAGGTTTTCCCCATATTCGAGGGCAGTGGTCGTTAGTGAAACCCAGAGAGCCGCGTTAGATTCGTCCTTTTAATCTGGCGAAGGGGCGCATCTTGTCATCGGCGGGCATGTCGGGGTATTGCGGGTTGTTGGCCCGTAGCAGGTAGCTGCCGTCGTTGGTTTTGATGATGCGGCGCAGCAGGTATTGGCTATCTCCGGCTTCGTCTTCTCTTTGGATTGCCACTATCAGGTTGCGCAGGGAACCGGCGTGATCCGGGTCGATCCACTCCAGCAGCAGTAAATCGCCATCCTGTATCGGGTCCTTGCCGCCATTCATCGAGTTGCCGCTGGCATTGGCCAGGAAGACGCGCTCGGGATCGAGCAAGCTGTGCTGCTCGTCCAGCGTCATCCATTGCACATCATCCGCCGAGCCATTTTTAAAGTGGCCACAGGCGATTTTCAGATTGGGGTAGTAACGCAGGCGGATCAGGTTCTGCGGGGCCGAGGTGCCTGCTTCGGTCTCTACACTGACAAGGGGGGCTGTGTCCACAGGGCTGGGCTGAGTGAGTTGTTTTTGCTGGCGGTATTGGGCCAGTCGCAGATCAATCAGCTCCTGCATCATCTGATGGAGTATCTCAAGCTGCTGCTCCGGCAGGGTGAAAGCGGGGCAGAAGTGCTCGTCCCGGATTTCAAACCAGTAGCTTGCCTTGGAGTCTGCATTGCCGGTCGTGCTGAATTTGATGGGATTATCCCGCCAGTAGCGGAACCAGCCATCCGAGTCGGCGGCCAGCGCCCGCTCTTTGGGGCTCAGATCCCGGGCTGCTATCTCAGGGTGGCGCTCTATGACCTGTCGTGAGTGGCGCGCCAACTCCCGCAGTGTCGGCGGCTGGCGCAGGCCGTCCAGATCCAGCACTGCCTGCAGCAGTATGATTTTGAAGCTTTTGGTCGTGACGGTCGTTTCAATGCCGGTCAGCAGGAAGTCGCGCAGGTTTGCCAGAACGGAGAGGGCCTCGTCGCTCAGATCGCCCTCCTGCTCGATCAGACCAAACCAGCTGCCATGCTGTTTGCGCAGTTTTACAAAATCAAAACCGGCCCAGAATGCCTGCGCTGCCGTTGGACGATAGCCCAGCTCCTCTTTGAGTGAGCGGTAATCGTCCCGAACATGAAGCCGCTGCCCGCGTTGCAGTTTGCTCAGCAGGGGCAGGAGCGTGGGGTCGAGATTGATATGGCATCCATCCGGCAGCGCAATGGGGGGATCCTGTGGACTGCGCTTGCCCTCCGTGGCCGCTAACAAGCTTTGCAGCAGGTAGGTTTTGTGCAGACAGGCCTTGTGGTTACCGACCAGATCGATGACCACCAGATGCTTTTTATCCGGGTGCAGGCGCAGGCCACGGCCCAACTGCTGTAAGAAGACGATGCGTGATTCGGTCGGGCGCAGCATCAGAACTGTGTCTATGGCCGGAAGATCCGTCCCTTCGTTGAAGAGGTCTACCGAGAAGATCACCTGCAGCTCGCCGCGTTCGAGTTCGTCTAACGCCTCATTGCGGCGCTTGGCTGAACCGGCGTAGACGGCGGCGGCTGAAATGCCCGCCTTCTGGAAGAGCTGGGCCATGAAGTCGGCATGGCGGGTGGAGATGCAGAAGGCCAGCGTCCGGGTTTGGCGCAAGGTTAACCAGTGGGTCAGGGCATGTTGCCCCCGCTTGTGGCTGGCAAAGGCGGTTTCCAGTGCCTGTGGATCAAACTTGCCATTGCGCCAGGGGATCTCGTCGTAGTTGATAAATTCATCGAGGATGCCGTGATAGATCAGCGGCACCAGCTGCCGCGCCAGGATCGCATCGCGCAGCCCCTTTTCGTAGATCAGATTGTCATCGCACAGTGCCAGAATGTCGGCCTGATCGGTGCGCTCAGGCGTGGCGGTCAGGCCGAGCAGAAAACGGGGCGCGAAGTAGTCGAGTATGCGGCGATAGGTGGGGGAGGAGGCGTGATGAAACTCATCCACCACTATGTAGTCGAAATGGTCCGGGCTGAACTGACGCAGGTGGCTGTCGCGCCCCAGGGTTTGTACCGAGGCAAAGAGCCAGTCGGCCTGATCCTGGCGGCTGCCGTTATAGAGGCCGGTATGGGCATCCGGTCTCATGCGGATAAAGGTGCGTTGCGCCTGCAGTATGATTTCATCGCGATGGGCGACGAACAGCAAGCGGCGGGCGTCCATCTGTCTGGCATCGAAGGCGGCAAGCCAGGTTTTGCCCAGCCCCGTCGCCATCACGACCAGCCCGCGCACAAAGCCTTGCTGGCGGCTTTGGGCTAATGCCGCCAGGGCTTCAACTTGCACCTCGTTGGGTAAGGGCGTTTCCCTGAGCTGTTCGGCATTGCTGAGATTATCGCCAGTCAGCACACGCAAGCCGGTTAGCGGGCTTATCCGGTAACGCTGCAGGTAGCTGTCTATCCAGGGATGGCTCAATGCCACGACGCGGGGATCATCCATCAGGCGCTCAAATTCCCGACGAACCTGCAGCAGAGTGATGGCCCCAGGGCTATCGGGCCGATCATTGACCTGATGGCACCAGTTCCACTCCAGTGATTCGGTCAGGGCGGCCCGCGAGATATTACTGGAGCCGACAAACGCACAGCCTTGCAGCTGATCCGCAGTGGCGGTGTGGATAAAGAGGTAGGACTTCATATGAAAGCCAGGATTGCTGGCGCTCTCATAGATCCGCACCTCTGCGCCGCGTTCGGCAAACTGCATCAGCTCGCGCAAGGCGACGGGCTCGGTCACATCCAGATAATCAGAGGTGATGATGCGGATGATGGCACCGCGTTGCTGGGCATCTTCCAGCGCCGGGATGAGGAGCCTTAACCCGCTCTGGCGAATGAAGGAGACGGTGATATCTATCTGGCTGGCCTGATTGATGGCGGCAATCAAAGGGGCAAGCAGGGGCGTGGTGAAGGAGGGATCCTGGGTTGAGCCACCGCAAAAAAGAGAGAGCTGGCTCATCGGGACTCCTTTTGCAGCACTACATTGAGCCAACGTTCACTCTCGCGTCCGGGACGCAGATCGCCGGTCTGCCAGATGTCGATGATGCGCAGCGGCACTGTTTGCAGCGGCAAAGAGTGCAGCAGTGCATCGAGCCCGGCTTCGTCCATATTGGTAAAGGTGCGGCCATCACGGCTGACTTGACCACTGCCGTATTTGAACGAACAGTAGAAGATACCCCGCGCTGTTAACTGGGCCGTCAGGTGTGCCATAACAGCCGGTAGTTCGGCAAGTGGCACATGCAGCAGTGAGGCGCAGGCCCAGATGGCATCCAGCGGTTTGCTGGCCTGGAACTCATCGAAACGGCAAACCGTCACCGCCTGTTGCAACAGGCGCTGAGCGAGTTGAGCCAGCTCCTGGCTGGCATCCATAGCCGTGACGCAAAATCCCTGATCGAGAAAATAGCGACTGTCACGCCCCGAGCCACAACCGGCATCGAGAATATGGGCATGCGGCGGCAGAAGGGGGAGGAAGCGTTGATAGAGCGTGGCCATATCCACAGCAATGGTGCCGTCGAAAAAGTTACGGGCGTTCTGGTTGTAGTAATCGATGGACATCAAGGCTTCCCACAGTGACAGCAATGACAGGTACTTTAACAAAAAGCGGGGGGACACCAGCAAGAAAAGCGGGAAAAGCCGAGTCAATTCGTGCGCAGGCTGTTGCCTGACTCGGTAAACGCTGGGCTTCGCAGGCTCAGCGCCAGCCTACAACGGCTTTTGTCGGCGGCAAGTTTAAGAGCCAACCCCACCCTGGCCCTCCCCTTGGAAAAAGGGGAGGGAGAACAGCGCAAGGTGTCTCTGTGTTGTAAATGGGATACATGGCTGTCCTTTGGTGATGTGGCTGTCCTTTGGTGATGCGTGTTCATGTTGGCTACCTTGCGTGATTCTCTGGCTGCGGCCATTGCCGAACAACCTGCATCCCGGCCAAAAACACGGGTAGAAACGCGGGTAGAAACGCGGGTAGAAATGCGGGTAGAAATGCGGGTAGAACCCAAACCCAACACACCGGAGCGGGTACTGGCACTCTTGTCGGCTGAGCCTGATTTGACGCTAAAAGAGGTGGCACTACGGCTTGATAAAGCAACCAGTACCATAGAGCGGGCCGCCTCTGGTTTGGTCAAAGCCGGTCGCCTACGCTTTGTCGGGCCGCGCAAGCGTGGTCGGTGGGAGGTGTTGTGATGAAAGAGACAGGCAACGAATACCCAACTCGCAGCGCTTGAGTCTCCATCGGCTGCATCTTTTAGCTATGCACGCGGTAAACGCTGGGCTTGGCAGGCTCAGCGCCAATCTGCGACGGCTTCTGTCGGAGGCAAGCTTAAAAGCAAACCCCACCCCGGCCCTCCCCTTGAAAAAAGGGGAGGGAGAACAGCGCAAGGTGTCTCTGTGTTGTAAATGGGATACATGGCTGTCCTTTGGTGATGCGTAATTCGTGGATCCATGCGTACGAATACGCTTCGCTATTCGTACCTACATTGGTAATTAACTGATTTTAAAGAATTTACCTTCCCCTTCGACAAGCTCAGGGTGAACGGAGTTATTGTGCTTACGTGACGAACATTGGCAGCCCGGAGGAGTCTTACTGCTGTGAACCATAAACTACCGCCAACAACGTCATTTCGTTGCTAACTAGGGGGGGATATGGCTACAAAACCGATTTGCGGTAAAACAGAATTTGCGGCGCCGGATCTCGAAACTCGCCGACGGTTATTGGAACACTTGGGGGGACCGGAACGGTTGGTACGGGAGCGTAAAACCATCACGGGCCTAAGTGGGACTCATTGGTGGCTTCTGGAGCAGCAATGTTTGGTTCCAGCACGACTGTGTCTGGGTTGTAAAGCCGTGGCCTGGAGGCTATCGGATCTGCTCTATTGGATAGAGAAATTGCAGGTGGCATGACGTATCGATGGTTTACGGGCGTCATCCGGGGTTGGTTTTTCGAACATGTAATCCTGTATCAAAGAGTACGCGGTTGTGTACGCGAGCGCCAAAAACCACAAAGGGTTACAACTCAATGAGCTGTAACCCTTTGTTTTATATGGTGCCGGTAATAGGAGTCGAACCTACGACCTTCGCATTACGAATGCGCTGCTCTACCAACTGAGCTATACCGGCGTGAGTGCTATTCTGCATCATCCGGGTGGGTGATCAAGGCTCTTTTTGCGATTCAGTTGATGCACATCACGTCAGTTGCGACGTTTGCCTAGATCTTAACCATTTGCCTGTTGAGCTTGGCGTGTTGTTTAGTCGAAGAAGTCGCTGATCTCTTTCTGATCGTAGCCGGCTAACTGTTGCCACGGCAGTTGCATGGGAAGCGCTGGCTTGAGCTGCACCGTCATATGGTACTGCTTGTAGCCGTCGCGGCTGTGGTGTTCAATTTCCAGGGCCAGTTTCAGACTATCGGACCAGCGGACGCGCATGATCTGATTATCCTTTTCCAATTGATACCAGACGCTGCCATGTTCGCCACTCTCGCCTGTGAGCGTAAATTGGGAGAGCAAGGCCGGGTCGAATAGTTGGCTTAATTGCGGCCAATTGGGCACAAAACCTGCCTGACCATATTCAATGGGCGGGTAATGCACCTGGTTACGGTGGTAGTGATCCACATAGGTCAGATCCAGCTCGCCATTGGGTTGTCTGGTGATCCAACGAGCGGCCATCTGGTACATGAAGTGCTTGTGGGGCGTCTTGGCGTTGTCATGGATCTGGTGGAAGGCGCGGGCGACTGGCAGGGGGATGAGGCGTTCACTCCATTGGGTGTCGCCTGTACGGATCCAGCGCTCCTTGTAGCTGTGCTGCTGGGTGATGCCATCCGGGCTGACCTCCAGGCTGACATGGGTGATCAGGGCATGAATGGGGGGGAGTTCATCTGCCGCAGAGAGATTGGAGCAGAGTAGAGCCAGGGCCAGCAGAAACAGTCGCATCATAGTGCTAAAAACCTCATTACAAAAAAAGGCAGGCCCGCAGGCCTGCCATTAAGGAGCGATTACAGACCCAGAGCGCTCTTGACCTTGGTAAACACGGCTGTGTTGTCCAGGGTGCCCTTGAACAGGGCGGCGTTGGCGCCGCTGGCAAACAGCATGACATCGCCGCCGCCATGGGTTTCGGAGCCCAGCTTGACGCCGGTTTCCTGCAGATAGTCGTCGCTCATGACCTGATCACTGGTCAGATCGGTACGGGTCTCCTTGCGGTTGGGACCGTTGCCGAAAGCCAGGGTAGTGATGGCGTTGCCGTTGATATCCCGCTTGATGGTCTTCTCCGGCCCCTCTTTGACTAGATCCAGTATGTTGTTGCCCTTGGCGGAGTAGCCGTTGAAGGTCATGGTGTGGTCGTGGTCGGCGGTGACGACTATCAGGGTGTTGCTCAAGTCCACCTTGGCCAGCGCCGTTTTGATGGCGTTATCAAAGGCTACGGCATCTTGCAGGGCGCGCTTGGCGTTGGTGCCGTGCAGGGCGTGGTCGATGCGACCCCCTTCCACCATCAGGAAGTAACCTTCGGGTTTGTTCTTGAGGATATCAATCGCCTTGCTGGTCATCTCGGCCAGAGAGGGCTGGGTGTTGGCGGCGTTCTTCTGCCGGTCCAGATCATAGTCCAGGTGATAATCCTTGGTGAACAGCCCAATCAGGCGGCTGTTGGCGGCCGGATCCACCGCAGCCAGTTCGGCCTTGGTGGTGACGCTGGCATAGCCCTGGGTTCTGAGCTCGGCGGGCAGATCGCGGGCATCGGCCCGACCGCGCTTGTTGGTGGTGGCATCAAAGGGGGTCCAGTAGTTGGCCCCGCCGCCCATCAGCACGTCTACACCATCCCCCAGTGCGCTGTTGAAGCCTTTGCCATGGGGAATGGCTTGTGCCGCTATGTCGTAGGCGGCATCGCGGTGGCAGATGTGGGAGTAGGTGGCGGCTGGCGTGGCGTGAGTCAGTTCGGTCGTGGTGATCGAGCCCACGGCCTTGCCCTGGGCCTTGGCCAGCTCCAGCAGGGTAGGCACGGCCTGGCCATTGTTACTGGCACAACCCGAGAGCCCCTTGTTGCCGTTAATATCCTTGAGTGGAGCCTCGGCAACCGTATCTGAGCTCATGGAGAGCACTTCATTGTTCATCTTCACGCCGGTCATGTACGCCGCCATGGAGGGGGCGGAATCTGTGGTCTGGGCATCGTGGGAGAAGGTCTTGATACGAGCGGCGTACTCCAGGGTTTCCATGGTCAGTAACCCCTCTTCCCCTACCTTGTAGATCTGGGCCGCGGTGACCGTGGTGGGGCCCATGCCATCACCCAGGAAGAAGATGACGTTCTTGGCTGGGGCGGCCAGTACAGCTGAAGAGGCGAGGGCGGCGGCGATGGCGCCACTCAACAGGATCGGTTTTAACATGATGAATGCTCCTTGAATTCTGACGGTTACAGACCAGCGGCTGTCTTGACCTTGTTGAATACGGCGGTGTTTTCCATGACGCCATGGAAACCATCCGCGCCCATGCCAAGGGCACCGAGGAAGACATGGGTGCCGCCATGGGTTTCACTACCCGGGGCGCCCACATTGAAGACGACTTCCTGGCGGTAATCATCACCACGGGTCATGGCATCATCGATGGCGGTGCGTGGCCCATCGACGCGGTTAGAGCCGTTGCCGAAGCCTATGATGGAGTAGGGCATGCTGTTGGCGTCGGTGGCGGGTTGGCCTATGCCACTACCTGAGTAGTTTTTCACCACGCCGAGGACACCCGCTTCACTAGAAGTGGTCTTACCGGTGCGCTTGGCATAGCCATTGAGCACCAGGGTATGGTCGTGGTCGGCGGTGACGACGATCAGGGTATTTTTCAGATCCGGATCCAGGATCTTCATCTTGTCGATGGCGGCCTTGATGGCATTGTCGAACGCGACGGTATCTTGCAGGGCGCGCTTGGCATTGGTGTCATGCAGAGCATGGTCGATACGTCCGCCCTCAACCATCAGGAAGAAGCCCTTCTCCTTCTTGCTCAGCACGTCGATGGCCTTGGTGGTCATTTCGGTGAGCGATGGCTCGGTGGGGGCCTTGCCATTGGCTCTGTCCAGATCGTAGGAGAGGTGGCTGTCGTTAAACAGACCGATCAGGCGCTTACTGCTGTCGGCTGCGGCCAACTCTTCCTTGCTGGCTGCGTAGCCGTACCCCTTGCTCTTGAGCTCGGCGACCAGATCGCGATTGTCACTGCGTCCACCCTTGAGGGTGGTGGCGGGCAGGAATTGCTTACGACCACCACCGAGTATCACATCGAGCCCATCGCCCAGGGCGCTGTTGAAGCCAGTGCCACCCGGTACCGCCTGTACGGCGATATCATTTTCCAGATCGCGGTTACAAATATGGGCGTAGGTGGCCGCAGGTGTGGCGTGGGTGACGCGGGTGGAGGTCACCACGCCGGTGCCCATGCCGCTCTTCTTGGCCAGCTCCAGCAGTGTGGTGACGGCCTTGCCCTTGCTGGCCGAGCAGTCGGCGAGCTGGGTGGCCTCACTGTCCATGGAGATGACCCCGTTATTGCTCTTCACCCCTGTCATATAGGCGGCCATGGAAGGGGCCGAGTCGGTAACCTGGGAGTCGTTAGAGTAGGTCTTGAGGAAGGCGGTTTCCGGCAGTGTGTCTATGGTCAGGTTGCCATCTTCGCCGACTGAGTAGATGCGTGAGGCGGTGAGCGTGGTGATCCCCATGCCATCGCCCAGGAAGAAGAGCACATGCTTGGCGGCAGTAGCGACCGGAGGCGCCGGTGGCGTGGTCGGGGTCGTCGGTGTGCTAGGCGTGGTGGGGGTGGTTGGGGTGGTTGGGGTGGCCGCGGTTGAACTGTTGTTATCGGAATTACAGGCGGCCAGTAATAACGAGGCGGTGATGAGGGCAGCTAGGGGTGCCAACTTTTCCATGGTGGGTTACTCCTTGGGTTGAAAGTGGCTTGAGGCTAGATGGTCGGGATGACATTTTGATGTAAGTTATATGATGCTTTATGTTCATTGGATATTTATTGATTTTACGTAACGCAACTAATTGTTTGTTATGTTACAACTCCGCTCTTGTTTGATGGGTTATGCATGAAAATGCATAATTTATGTAAAAGTACAGAGGAGAGAAGCATGTATAACTTTGAGTTTCGTAATCCAACCAAGGTGCTGTTTGGTGAAGGCCAGATAGCCCGGCTTGGTCAAGAAATTCCACAGGATGCGCGCATTCTTCTGACGTATGGCGGTGGCAGCGTCATCAAGTTCGGGGTGCTGGATGAGGTGAAGGCCGCTTTGCCGGGGCGTGCGTTGCTGGAGTTTGGCGGCATTGAGCCCAACCCCAGCTATGAGACCCTGATGCAGGCGGTGACGCTGGTAAAAAATCACAAGATCAACTACTTGTTGGCCGTCGGCGGCGGCTCGGTCATTGATGGCACCAAGTTTATTGCAGCAGCGGCCTGCTGGGTCGGAAGTGATCCGTGGGAGATACTGCTCAACGGTGGCGCGACTGTGCAGGCGGCTTTGCCTTTTGGCTGTGTGTTGACGCTGCCAGCCACCGGTTCGGAGATGAACGCCGGGGCGGTGATCAGCCGCAATGTGACTCGAGTCCCCTTGCCTGCGGCTAACGGTGCCAATGCCGGGGTTTCCCTCATCACCAAGAGCCAGCATGACAAGCTGGTCTTCATGAGCCCTCACGTTTACCCGCAATTTTCGGTGCTGGATCCGACCAAGAGTTACACTCTGCCACCCCGCCAAGTGGCCAATGGGGTAGTGGATGCCTTTGTCCATGTGATGGAGCAGTATCTCACCTTTGATGTGGGAGCCAAGGTGCAGGATCGCTTCGCCGAAGGCTTATTGCTGACCCTGATAGAAGAGGGGCCCAAGGCGTTACTCGAGCCAGAAAATTATCAGGTGCGCGCCAATCTGATGTGGGCGGCCACCATGGCGCTGAATGGCCTGATAGGGGCGGGTGTGCCGCAGGATTGGGCGACCCACATGCTGGGCCACGAGCTGACGGCACTCCATGGGCTGGATCATGCCCAGACCCTGGCTATTTTGTTGCCCTGCGTGCTGACGCATCAGCAGCAGAACAAGCGCGACAAGCTGTTGCAATATGCCACCCGCGTCTGGGGGCTGGTGCAAGGCAGTGAAGAGGAGCGTATTGAACAGGCGATCCTGAACACCCGCCACTTCTTTGAGTCCTTGGGGGTGGCGACGCATTTAGCCGATTATGGTATCGAGGCCTCGGCCATAGCTGCCCTGATTGCCAAACTGGAGCAGCATAACCGGGTCGGGCTGGGGGAGCGTCAGGCGATCAACCTGAGCGAGAGTCGGCAGATCCTGGTTGCGGCCCTTTAGCCTCTGGGCTCTATTTGTGCGTGGCCTCCGGTTGACTCTGCTGGCATCTGCTATGGTGTGATGAGACAAAGCGCAGATGTGAAGAGGGGGCGAAATGCATAAGTGGCAATGTGAGGTATGTGGTTTTATCTATGATGAGAGTTCCGGTCTCCCTGAGGATGGCATTGCACCGGGAACACCTTGGGAGCAGGTGCCTGACGATTGGCTCTGCCCTGAGTGTGAAGCCAGTAAGGAAGCCTTTAGCCTGGAGGAGTGATCACCGGCTTGTCGGCAAGGTTCTGGCTTCATGATCAATACAAGGCGCCTCGGCGCCTTTTTTGGCTCTGCTTATCGGGTAAACCAGCTCATTGCTGGGCGCCAGTTTGCTCCGGTCCGGAGTGTGCCGTGCGGTTGGTTAGCAGATGGGCAAATTGGCGCTCGGCGATCTGTTGCATTATGGTGCGCCACTGCTCTTCGGCCTTTTCTCCCGTCTTGCCAAACACACTGGCCATCAGCTGACGTTGGCTGTTGGAGAGTTCATCTTCCAGAGCTTGCCCCTTGGCGCTCAAAGAGAGGCGCTTGATGCGTCTATCCTGCTGATCTTGATTGGCCTGAATGAGGCCATTTTCTTGCAATACTCGTAGTGGCCCATTCAAGGCTTGCTTGCTCACCCCCAGAATGCGCAGTAGGGCGTTGACGCTGATGGCCGGATGACGGCCGACAAAGTAGAGGATGCGGTGATGCACCCGCTGCAGGCCATACTCGGCCAAAATGGCGTCAGGCCCGGCGGTAAAGGCGCGGAAGGCGAAGTGAAACAGCTCTAGCGCCTCATCAAGTTTATGCAGTTGGGCGCGGTTATTTTGGTCAATCATATTGACTTGAGTATATCCGGTGGCAAGATAGGTCAACTTAACTGACTTATTTACCGTGAACCGGCCCAAAAAGCAAATGCGCCGGTTGCGGTTCGCGATCCATTGACAGGAGGTCGGCATGTTCGCCCAGCGCATCCAGCACTTAACATCATCCATTATTCGGGAAATCTTGGCCGCGGCTCAACAGCCTGGGGTCATCTCGTTTGCCGGCGGTTTGCCAGCAGCCGGGAGCTTTCCCGAGCCGGATTGGAGTGCGTTGCCGAGCCGACTCAAGCAGTATGGTATGAGCGAAGGTGAGCCCGAGCTGCGTGAAGCCATTGCTCTGGAGGCCAGAGGCAAGGGCATCCGTTGTGATGCCAACCAGGTGTTGGTGCTCTCCGGCTCCCAGCAGGGGCTGGATCTGGCCGCCAAGCTCTTTATCGACCCAGAGAGCCATGTGCTGGTCGAGTCGCCAACTTATCTGGCGGCGCTGCAGAGTTTCCGCCTGTTCCAGGCCAAGTGTGATGGCGTGCCTCTCACCAGCCATGGTCTGGATATGGAGGCTTTTGAGGCGCAGATCCGCGATCACAAGCCGCGCTTTGCCTATCTCATCCCCAGCTTCCAGAATCCGTCCGGTACCTGTTATGACGTGGCGGCGCGCCAGGCCACCGCCGCTGTGCTGGATAGCTATGGTTTGCCCTTGGTGGAAGATGAGCCCTACTGTGAGCTGGATTATGACGGCGTTCCTAAGCCGCCCATCTGCTCTTTGCTGGAAAAGGCCCCCTGGATCTATCAGGGCAGCTTCTCCAAGGTGCTGATCCCCGGCTTGCGCGTCGGGTATTTAATTGCCCACCCCAGCCTGATGCCCCATCTGGTGCGCTTGAAGCAGGCCGCCGATCTGCATACTAATCGCCCGGGCCAGTGGTTGGCGCTGGAGTATATGCGTTCGGCGGATAAACCGGCGCGTCTGGAGCGGTTGCAGGCCTTTTACCGCGAACGTCGCGATGCCTTCGCCGCTGCCTTAGATAGTGAATTTGCTGATTTGGCCGACTGGGAGGTGCCCGCGGGCGGTCTCTTCTTCTGGTTGAAGTTGAAGCAGGTGCGGGATACCCGTCCTTTACTCAAACCCGCCCTGGCGGCTGGGGTCGCCTTTATGCCGGGCGAGGCCTTCTTCGCCGAGGATGAACCGCCCCATGGTTATCTGCGTCTGAACTTCAGCCATACCGAGCCTGAGTTGATGGTTGAAGGGTTACGTCGCCTGCGTCAGGTCTTCTTGGCCGAATAACGCGCTGGGGTTTCGAAAGCGAAAACGCCACCCAAACGGGTGGCGTTTTCGTTTTCGGCGTTTGCGCGCCAAACTCCTCAGCCCAAACGCAGGGTCTGCTCGGCCACCCGCTGACCGAAGGCGCGGGCCGTGGCCAGATCGCCGGGTAGCGGCCCCTCTTGCAGGCTGGCATCGGAGGGCGATTGGGCCATGGCCCCGGCGAAACTACCGAGCCAGTTGATGTCATTCCGTACCGCCGCCTTGCTGTTGGCGGGCAGCATACCGGTCCCGACCCATAGCATGCCGTGTTGCATGGCCAGGGTGAATTGATAGTGCAGGGTGGAGAGCTTGTCTCCATTGATGCTGGCCGAGTTGGTAAAGCCGGCCGCTAGCTTGTCCTTCCAGAGTTGGCCAAACCAGGGACGAGAGCTGGCGTCGGCAAACTTTTTGAACTGCCAGGAGGGGCCGCCCATATAAGTAGGCGCGCCAAAGATGATGCAGTCGGCTGCCGCCAATTGCTCAAAGCCCTCTTCCGGTAGCTCACCATTGCTATCGATGGCGAGCAGGGCGGCATCTATGCCCGCCACTTGGCTTGCACCAGCCATTACGGCTTCGGCCTGTTTCTGGGTATGGCCATAGCCACTATGGTAGACCACGACTAATTTTCGCATCTTGGCTCCTTAGATAAACACAACTTAAGTAACGTCGGTTATTCAGCACTCGCTGGGGTTATAGCCCGCCTCTAACAGGCGTGAGGCCAGCTCGTTGCGACTGAGCTCACTGTCGATCTCCACCTTATACTGCTCCAGATCTATGACAACCCGGGCATTGGGGTCAGCGTGGCGTATGGTCTCTGTGATGGCACTGCTGCAGGATTCACAGATCAGATCATCAATAATAAAGGTATGCATGGTTCACCTCGCACTGGCTTTGGCTCAGGATCAAGTGTGAGCCAGATCGTGAAAAAATTCCTGTTGGCCACGTTTTTACACTGTGGGCGCATCATCATTACAGGTGGCGAGCACTGTGGCGCTGAAGCCTACTTGCTGTAGCAGCATCTGGATCTGCTCCTCCTGTAGCGGCGACGCTATCGCCAGCTGATGTTGGGCCAGATCGATCTCGATCTTGGCATCCGGTGCCGCCGTTTGCAGGGTGGCGCGTATGGTGGCGACGCAGTGGCCGCAGCTCATCTCGGGGATAATAAAGTATTGCATGGGAGCCTCCTGGGCTTCTCCACTTTGCGCCTTACCACAGGGGAAAGGTCAATAGCCCTATAGCCATTAATTGGCAACCGCGAGCCGGTTGCCTGGCTGAGGTAAAACAATCGGCTTGACCTTACCCTCATGGTAAGGTCGATGCTGGCCTTATCTCGATATGTAAGGAGCCCTGCTATGACCCCAACGACCCCTGCGGCTGCAACCGCCGCGCCCTCTGCCGCGGCTGCCACACAGCGTTCTTGGCAATTGGATATTCAAGGCATGAGCTGTGGCGCGTGTGCCAGCCGTTTGGAGCGCCAGCTGGCCAAGGTGCCAGGCGTGCAGCAGGTTGCGGTCAATTTCGCCACGGCGCGGGCCAGCCTGGAAGCCAGCCCCGAAGTGACGCCCCAGGCGCTGCAGCAGGTGGTGACTCAGGCGGGCTTTCATCTGCGGTTGCAGGAGTTTGAGCTGGTCATAGGGGGCATGAGTTGTGCCTCGTGTGTTCGTCGCCTGGAGCTGGGGTTAGCCACCCTGCCTGGGGTGGTGTCGGTCAACGTCAATCTGGCTACGACTCGAGCCCGGATCCAGGGTTTGCTGCCGCTGGAGCGGGAGTCGATTAACCAAAAGGTGGCGCAACTGGGGTTTAAGGCCAGTTGGCCAGATGACATTAGGCTTCAGCTTCCAACGGCCAAGTGGCCGGATTGGTTGCCCATTGCCCTGAGCGCCTTGTTGACCCTGCCGCTGATCCTGCCCATGGTGGGGCTGTTGTGGGGGTCACATCTGGCCCTGCCTGCACTCTGGCAGTGGCTGCTGGCCACACCGGTACAGTTTGTGTTGGGCGCGCGTTTCTACCGTGCCGGTTGGGCGGCCCTGCGTCAGGGCAGTGGCAACATGGATTTGCTCGTGGCCTTGGGCACCACGGCGGCGTATGGGCTCTCCTGCTGGCTCTGGTTGCTCTCCTTGCGCGATTACTATCTGCATCAGCATAGCGGTGTCCCGCATCTCTACTTTGAAGCCTCGGCGGCTGTGATCACCTTGGTGCTGCTGGGTAAATGGCTGGAGGAGCGGGCCAAGCGCCAGACCAGTTCGGCGATCCGGGCATTGCAGGCGCTGCGCCCCGATTCAGTCTGTATCCTGGAGGGAAGTGCTGAGCGGATCGTCCCCCTGGCGGCCGTACAAGTGGGGGATAGAGTGCGGGTGCGAGCCGGCGAGCGCATTGCCGTGGATGGGGTGGTGGTGAGTGGATGTAGCCAGGTGGATGAATCCCTGCTCACCGGCGAAAGTTTGCCTCAGGATAAACAGGTCGGTGATAGGGTGACAGGTGGCGCCATTAATGGTGATGGTATGTTGGAGCTGGAGACCCTGCGCATTGGCGCCGAGACCACGCTGGCGCGCATTATTCGGCTGGTGGAGGAGGCTCAGGCCCAGAAAGCACCGGTGCAACGGTTGGTGGATAGGGTCAGTGCCCTCTTCGTGCCTGTCGTGCTGCTGGTGGCCCTGTTGACGCTGCTGGGGTGGGGGCTTGCCAGTGACGATTGGCCCCAAGCCCTGCTCAATGCGGTGGCTGTGTTGGTGATCGCCTGCCCCTGTGCCTTGGGATTGGCCACGCCAACCGCCATCATGGTCGGTACGGGTAGCGCGGCGCGGGCGGGGATCCTCATCAAGGATGCCCTGGCTCTGGAGCTGGCTCACCGCATCGAGTTGGTGGTGTTTGACAAGACGGGGACCCTGACCCTGGGGCAGCCCGAGCTGCAGCAACTGGTGGCTGCGGTGGCCACGACTGCTGAGGGGGAATATTTGCAACTGGCGGCCTCGCTGCAGCAGGGGAGTGAACATCCACTGGGTCAGGCTCTGCGCCGGGCGGCGACCTTGGCGGGTTTGGCGCTGCTACCGCTCGGCAGTAGCCAGGTGCTGGCGGGTCGGGGGATCCGGGCCCAGATAGCCGGAGTCGAGTATCTCCTGGGTAACCAGAGCTTGCTGGCCGAGCGGGGCATGGCTCTGCCTGCCGGGTTGCTAGCACAGGTGCGCATCGCCGAGCAACAGGGCCAGAGCCTCTCCTTTTTGTGCCGTGAGAGTGAGGGTGAGTGCCTACTGCTGGCCTGGATGGGCTTTGCCGATGTGGAAAAGCCGGGGGCGGCGGAGGCCATAGCCCAACTGCAACACAGCGGCATTCAGGTCGCCATGTTGACGGGCGACAATCTGGGGAGCGCCACTCGCCTGGCTGAGCGGCTGGGGATCAGCCGTTTCCAGGCCAATGTGTTGCCGGGTGACAAGGCGCAAGCCCTGGCGCTGTGGCGGAACGAGGCTAAGGTCATCGCCATGGTGGGGGATGGCATCAATGATGCCCCTGCGCTGGCGGCGGCCGATATCGGTATGGCCATGGCGACCGGGACGGATGTGGCCATGCAAACCGCCGGCATCACCCTGATGCGTGGGGATCCGCGTCTGGTAGCGGCGGCCATCGACATCTCCCGGCGCACCTATGCCAAGATCCGCCAGAATCTGTTCTGGGCCTTCATCTATAATCTCATCGGCATCCCGTTGGCGGCGGCCGGTCAGCTCAATCCGGTATTGGCGGGTGCAGCCATGGCGCTGAGTTCGGTGAGTGTGGTCAGCAATGCCTTGCTGTTGCGCCGCTGGCAACCGAGGGGCAACAGCGATTCGGGAAACGGGCCGTTGGGCCAGGATAAGTCAGCTCGGGAGACGCAATGATGAAGAGCGAGGCGGCGCAATGAATATTGGTGAGTTGGCTAAACGCACGGGCGTGAGCGCCAAGATGATCCGTCACTACGAAGCTCTCGGACTCCTGCCCGAGCCGGTGCGCAGTGAGGCGGGTTATCGTAAGTATGGCGAAGAGCGCATCCGGGAACTGGTGTTTATCCGCCAGTCCCGGGAGTTGGGCTTCTCGCTCAAACAGATTGAGCTGTTGCTGGGGTTGTGGCGGGATCCGACCCGGGCCAGTGGCGATGTGAAGCGGCTGGCTCAGGAGCAGATGCAGGAACTGGAGCAGAAGATCCTGCATCTGCAAGCTATGCGTCAGAGCCTGGCCGAGTTGGTTAACCAGTGTCAGGGTAATGAGCAGCCGGATTGCCCAATCTTGCGGCAATTGGCAATGGAAGAGGATGACAAGGCAGAAAAAAACTGCTGTCATGGGGCTCATAAGTAACAGGCTGTTACCCCCCGAACAACTCATTCTCAGGAGTCAGTGATGAAACTCTACTACACGCCGGGAGCCTGCTCTCTGGCCTCACACATAGTGCTATGTGAATGTGGATTACCCTACACGCTGGAGCTAGTGGATCTACGCAATAAGACCATTGCCGATGGTCGTGATTTTCGGGTTATTAATCCGTTAGGTTATGTGCCAGCACTGGAATTGAATAATGGCGAGATCCTGACCGAAGGCTCGGCCATTCTCTATTACTTAGCCGATCTGGCTCCCGCTACTCAGCTGGTGCCGCCGGCAGGCGAAGTGGCGCGCTATCGTCTGTTGGCTTGGTTGAATTTTATCGGCAGTGAACTGCACAAGAACTTCTCGCCCCTGTTCGGTAAAACGACTCCCGAGGAGTACAAGAGCCAAGTGATTGAACGATTGGCTAGCCGCTTTGCCCATGTGGATGGCGTCTTGGCCTATACCCCCTATCTGGCGGGCGATCACTTCAGTATTGCCGATGCCTACCTCTTTGTGGTGAGCAACTGGGCGAAACCGACAGGCTTTGATCTGAGCCCCTATCCCCACCTGCTGGCGTTCCGCGACCGGGTATTGGCCCGGCCATCGGTGCAGCAGGCGATGGGCGAAGAAGGGTTGTTGTAACGTCAACCGTGCCTTTATTCGTTGTCAGCGACCCGGCCTTGAGTGCCGGGTTTTTTATCGGTTGCGCCTAGGTCTGGGGTGGCTCGTTCTGGCTGGCGACCTGTCATATCTCCCACCTGATGGCTCGGGAAATTGTTTCTCAAATGAGACATCATGTCGCGATGTGAGTCGCCATGTTGGCAAATAGAGGCAGGATGCCATGACAGAAGAGATGAATACGAGCTCTGGACGGAAATTGCTGCTGCATCGTCAGCGGCTGGTATGGTTTACGCTACTCAATGTGAGCACCCTACTCATAGGGTGCTATCTGGCGTTTACCCATGGCAATGGCACCTTGGCTGTGTTGTTGTTGATGACGCCCTTGATCGGTACTTTGAGTTGGTTGGCCAACTGGGCTTCAGGGGATCCTAAGGTGCTGGCGCGTCGTTATGAGCCAGCCGTAGTGGCCATGCTAAAAAATGCCGCCTCATCCAAGCACAGTGGTTGGAGTTGGCTTAATGACGGGTTGTTGTGGGGGGCGGCACTGCTGGTTCTGCTGCTGCTATTGATCAATGGCTAGTCAGGTTACGTCTGGCTGCCGAGCGAGGGAGATAACGAACGATGGGAAAAGAGGTCGTGGTGATATTGGGTCATCCAGATGCGGACAGCTACTGCGCAGCCTTGGCTCAGGCTTATGTCGCGGCGGCAACTGAGGCGGGGAACCGGGTCGGTTTTTATGCTCTGGGTGATATGGTGTTCGATCCCATATTGCGCCAAGGGTATAAGCAGGTGCAGCCGTTGGAGCCGGATCTGTTGGCGCTGCAACATGCCATCAGCCAGGCAGAGCATCTGGTGTTTGTCTATCCCACCTGGTGGGGCACCATGCCTGCTTTGCTCAAAGGCATGTTTGATCGCCTATTTGTGCCAGGTTTTGCCTTCAAGTACCGCAAGCCTGACTCCGTCTTATGGGATAAGTTGCTCAAAGGACGCAGTGCCCAGGCGATTGTGACCATGGATACCCCAGGTTGGTATTATCGTTTTGTTTACAAGCTGGCTGGACACCATATTCTCAAGCGCTGCATTCTGGAGTTTTGTGGCATCCGGCCTGTGGCCATTCATGCCCTAGGTCCAGTGAAGAGCAGCTCTCCCCAGCAGCGACAAGCCTGGCTGGCAGAGGTGCAGCATTTGGCTTCGACTATTTGAGTAGGCTCAAAACACGGCTATCTCCCATAACAAGAAACCCGGCCTGATGCCGGGTTTCTGCTTTATTGTGGTGCTACCAAGCCAACTCCATCAAACAACGGGTGGTGGTGGCAGCGGTGTGCCTATGGCACCCGCGCCTGCGGCCCCAGCCAGCAAGCCAGCCGAGACGGGGAGTTTGAGCTCGTCACCACTGCCCATGTTTTTGACATAGACATCCACCTGATTGAAGGCGATCTCGATGCCATGTTCACGGAACAGCTTGTCGATGCGACGGTTGATCTCGTCGATGGCCGGGTTGCGATCCCCCAGCTCCTTCACATACAGACGCATCTCGTGATCCAGGGTGCTGGCACCGAAGTTCAGGAAGTAGACCACAGGTTCCGGATCCTTCATCACCCGGCTGTTTTCCTTTGTCGCCTGCAGCAACAGCTCTCGGGTCTTGTCCAAGTCTGAGCCATAGGCGACACCAATGCGCAAGATGACGCGCGTGGTGGTATCGGAGAGTGACCAGTTGGTCAGCTGGGTGGTGATGAACATCTTGTTGGGAACAATGATCTCCTTGCGGTCAAAGTCGGTGACCGTGGTGGCACGGATGCGGATCTTGCTGACCGAGCCCGAGAAGCCACCTAGTGTGATCACATCGCCGATCCGCACCGGACGCTCAAACAGGATGATGAGGCCGGAGACAAAGTTGGCAAAGATCTCCTGCAGACCAAAACCTATCCCCAGCGAGAGGGCGGCGACTAACCACTGCAGTTTCTCCCAGGCCATCCCCAGAGTGGAGAGGGAGAGCAGCACACCTAAGGTGGTGATGGTGTAGGAGAGCATGGTGGTCACAGTGTAGTTGGCACCTTGACCCAGTTGCAGGCGCGATAGCACCAGCACCTCCAGCAGACCGGGAAGGTTCTTGGTCAGTATCCAGGCTATGACGGCAAAGAGGGTGGCCAGCAGGAAGTCGCGCAGACTGACAGGCTGCAATACTTCGCTGCCTGCTACACCCGAGGTGGTGTGCCACAAGGCTATGCTGTCCAGATAGGAGATGACGGCCACCAAATCAGACCAGAGCCAGTAGAAGCCGCCAGCCAGCAGGACAAATAACACCACCTTGGTCAGACGCAGGGATTGCTCGTTGATATCCTCCAGATCCATCGGCTTCTCTTCGATAAGCTCGGTGGCATCGATATCCTCCTGTTGCTTGAGCTGCTCACGACGGGCGACGGCACGACGGTGGGCCAGGCGGCGGGCGGCAACTGACAAACCGCGAATGGCTGTCTGCTGGATAATGCTCCAGGCCATGAAGAGATAGAAGGTATCGATGAAACGGTTGGTCAGCTTGAGCGCCGTGTAGTAGTAACCCAGCACCACCAATACGATCAGGGCTATGGGGGCCAGTGTCAGGGCGGCAGCACTGAACCATTGCAGCAGATCATTTTGTTCGCCCATGTGGGAGCGGGAGCGGAATAGGGGATAGACCAAAAACAGGGTGATCCCCAGCATGGTCAGGGTGACGATCTGGCCAATCACATCATCGGCCAGACGGGAGGGATCCAGCTCACCCAGCGTCGCTACGACGATCAGGGGGATGAGGGCGCGCCACACATATTTGAGCGCCCGGTACTTGCGTGCCGTTTCGCTCGGCGTCTGGTGGAAGTGGCTCTCGGCCATGCCACCCGGTCTGAGTATCTTCAGCAACATGGCAAAAGCCATATAGGCGGCGGAGAGGCGCAGGGAGAGGAACCAGATCACCTTGGGTTCACTCAAGCCGCTGAAGAGGAACAAGAAGCACATCGCCATGATGAGCAGGGCACCCGGCAGCACTTCCAGACCGGTAAAGAGCAGGGCCTTGGGAGTATGCAGATGGGAGTCGCGATTGAGCTTGCCGATATCCTTGCTAAGCGCCTTGACCTTGTCACGCAGGCTCTGGCGTTTCCAGCGCAGCACAACCCCTATGATGACCATGGGGATCACCAGGATCAGCAGTGGCAGGGTCTTGCGGCTCCACTGATCCAGATGAAGGTTGATGCTAGCCGCTTCCAGTTGGTTCATTACCGCCGAGGGAATGCCCTTGAACCAGGCCCAATCCAACGGCTTGTTGCTGCTGACCCAGAACATCTGCTGCTGCAGTGTGGTTTGCAGTGTCTGGTTAACGCGCTGCAGCTGTTGCTGGTTCAGTTTGATGTTGATGCTGAGGTTGAGTTGGGTGCCCTGCTGTTTGTTGAGCTGATCTAGCAGCTCTTTGCGGCTATCCAGCAGTTCATTCAAATCGTCACGCAGGGTTTTCTGGCTGACCTTGTCGCTGGTATTGCTGTTGGCCAGTAGCTTGTCCAGGTACTGCTCGCGCTGGAAGAGTTGATCCCGCTGCTGGTTGATATCGAACTGGGACAGCCGCAGATCGGCAATCTGTTCATCCAGGTTCAGGGTGATCTTGGGGTCCGGCAGCATCTGCCGCTCTTGATAGAGGATACGCGAGAGCAGCAGGCTGCCCCTGAGCATGTTGATCTGCTCGTTCAGGTTGCGCTCAGTCTGGGTGACTCGCTCCAGCCACCCCTTGATCTTGATATTCTCCTGCCCAAGGTCGTTGATCTTCTGGGTTGTTTCGATCAGTTCTTGGCTCAGTTGCTGATTGATCTTGCTCTCTTTCTCCAGAACGGGATCCCGTTTGGCGGCCTCCTCTTGACTGGTGGCATCGGCAGCAGTCTGGGTGGTGTTGTTCAGGCGCTTGGCGTTGATCTTGTCCTGATATAGCTGGATACGACGCTCCAGCTGTTGGATCTGCACACTGGCCAGATTCTGACGCTTGAGCGCCAGATCCTGCATATTGGTGTTGTTATCCAGATCCTTTTGCTGCTGATCCAGTTGCAGGGTCAGCAGATGCAGCTCGGTGATCAGTAACTGGCGCTGGCTGGTCTTGAGCTCATGTTTGCCAGCGGCGCTGCCGAGCAGGGTACGGATATCCTGGGTCCGGTTGTAGGCCTGGCTCATGCTGATCTGGGCCCGCTCTGGCAGGGTCTGCAGTGTGGTCAGTTCACTGCTGGCATCGGCCAGTTCGGCCTGCAGTTGTTGCTGGCTCTGCATCTCCTGGGTGAGCCGCTTCTCCAGTTGGGGAAGGGTCATGGCATCGAGCTGTTTGCTGAGCTTCTCCTCATCCTGAGGCTTCTTGAGCTTTTCCAGCTCGCTGTTGTATTGCTGCAGCTTGCCAGGAGCGGCATCCAGCGTCTTTTGTTGTGCCTTGGCCTTCTCCTGCTCCTTGTCGATGTTATCGAGCAGCGCCAGGGTCTTATCCAGATCATCGCGCTTGGCTTGATCCGCCGCCGTCGGGCTATCGGCCTTGCTGAGTCGATCCAGTTGGCTTTGTACTGTACTGCGCACCGGCAGATCGGGCAGGGATTGGGTCGTTGCCGTGGCCGTCGTGGTGCAAAGCAGCCAGAGGGACAGAAGGAGTCCGAGGTGGACAAATCCTGAACGTCGTAAAACGAGAGGGGGAAATAGTTGGGTCATGGGAGTTCTGCCAATCCATTTTTCTGAGAAACAACGAGGGGCTGCTGCAGGCGGCAATACCAACGGCCGCGGCGGCGTGATCGGCGGTCATTCTAGCATCGGAATTGGCGCAGGGATAAAAAAATGACGGCTCCGTAGAGCCGTCATTGAGATTCTAGAGGGTCGGCGTGAGCCGACACTCGTTGAAATTACAGTACGTGTACAGAAGAGGTGTTGGTGGTGCCGCTCGGAACCAGGGCGCCAGAAACCATAACCACTGTGTCACCCTTGACGGCCAGACCTGACTTCAGTGCCAGTTCCTTGCCCAGGTGGTAGAAGTCATCGGTAGAGGCGATCTTGTCAACCACAACCGGAACCACACCCTTGGTCAGCAGCAGCTGTTGGGCGGTCTTGGTGTTGGTGGTCAGCGCCAGGATGAAGGCAGTCGGGAAGTACTTACGGATAGCCTTGGCAGACTTACCACCTTCGGTTGCTACCACGATCAGCGGGGCATCCAGCTTCTCGGTGGTTTCAACAGCACCCTTACAAACGGCTTCAGTGATGCGCAGCTTGCCGTTGTCGTTGGCGATGTCCAGGTTGGAAGGCATAACGCCATCGGTACGCTGGCAGATGGTGGCCATGATGGTCACAGCTTCCAGTGGGTACTTACCCTTGGCGGATTCGCCAGAGAGCATGACTGCATCGGTACCATCCAGAACGGCGTTGGCTACGTCACCGGCTTCGGCGCGAGTCGGACGCGGGTTCTTGATCATGGAGTCCAGCATCTGGGTAGCAGTGATAACAACCTTGCGAGCCTTGTTACACTTCTCGATCATCATCTTCTGAGCGAAGATAACTTCTTCAACCGGGATTTCAACGCCCAAGTCGCCACGAGCAACCATGATGCCGTCAGAGACTTCGAGGATTTCGTCGAAGTTGTCCAGGCCTTCTTGGTTTTCGATCTTGGAGATGATCTGGATGGCTTGACCGCCGTGAGCGTTCAGGTGCTCACGCATGGAGATCACGTCTTCCTTCTTACGGATGAAGGAGGCAGCAACGAAGTCAACGCCTTGCTCGCAACCGAATACCAGGTCAGCCTTGTCTTTTTCGGCCAGTGCTGGCAGGGAGGTCTTGACGTTAGGCAGGTTAACGCCCTTGTTCTCGCCCAGCGCGCCGTTGTTCAGCACCTTACAGATAACTTCGGTAGCAGTGACAGAGGTCACTTCCAGACCGATCAGACCATCGTCAACCAGCACAATGTTGCCAGCCTTCAGGTCGGCAGCGAAACCTGGGTAGGTTACAGCCACGCGATCCTTGTTACCCACGACAGTTTTGTCGGTGGTGAAAGTGAAGGTTTGACCGGCAACCAGATCCACATCGTTACCACCTTCCAGCTTGATGGTACGGATTTCTGGGCCCTTGGTGTCCAGCAGAATGGCGCACTGCTTGCCAGTCTCTGCACACACTTCACGCACGTTCTTGATGCGGTTGCCGTGTTCAACATAGTCGCCGTGAGAGAAGTTGAGGCGCATAACGTTCATGCCAGCGCTCAGCATCTTGTTCAGCATTTCTTTAGATTCGGTCTTCGGACCGATTGTGCACACGATCTTGGTCTTTTTCATCGAACTAGCTCTCCGAGAGTCATATCCAAAATTTCCCGCCAGCATTCTACATGCTATTGCGGAAAAGTGGTGAGGCTGGAAAAGCGTTTCACAATGTAATATCTGCATTTTTATTGCGCTGGCGCAGGGTTAGCTCGTAATTAACCAGTTTTCACTCAGCCTCTGCGGCCGCCAAAACGACATTTTGGAGGAGCACACGACCTTCCAATCCCCTCTTCTCCTAAAAAAACTGAGCTAGAAATAGGTTGCCTAGAGAGTTGGCGGTTGCATATGAGCACCTCACGGCTCGGCTCAATGCAATAGAGCTGTGTTCCATATTAAAGAGGGGAATTCGAGATTAAAGAGGGGAATTCGAGGCGTGGGAATTTAAGCGAGAGAGGTCAAGGTTGCAGTGGGTAGATCTGTTGTCACCCGGCTCTGTGCGTTTTGTCACATTGTCGGATTGCTGCAAATAGGCTGTTGGGTGCGAATACTCTTAACGCATTGTATTGTAATGTTTTTTTTTGATTTCAATGTGGCGGCGTAATCCTTGCACAGACAGTTTGTAGCTAGTCAGCCCCTCTATCAGCGCAAGGAAAGCCAGTATGAGTACTTCATCTTCCCGTACCGCCAGTTGCGGTAGCAGTTGCAGCCCACGCCCCAGTGCCGGGGTTGGTGGTCTCTCCCGCTCTGTGGCTGACAAGGTAGCTCATCACCCTTGTTATTCGCCGACCGCCCATCATAGGTATGCGCGTATGCATCTGGCTGTGGCGCCGGCCTGCAACGTGCAGTGCAATTACTGTAATCGAAAATATGATTGTGCCAATGAGTCACGGCCGGGGGTGGTCTCCGAGCTGCTTAAGCCAGAGGCGGCCATTCGCAAGGCGCGTGCTGTGGCGGCGGCGATCCCGCAACTCTCGGTGATCGGTATTGCCGGCCCTGGTGATCCTCTCGCCAACCCCTCGCGTACCTTCGACACCTTGGAAGGATTGCGGATTGCGCTGCCCGACGTGAAGCTCTGTGTCTCGACCAATGGTTTGGCCTTGCCTCAGGCGGTGGATCATCTGGTGGAGTTGGGGGTGGATCATGTAACCATCACCATGAATGCCATTGATGCTCATGTCTCGGCGGGTATTTATGATTGGATTTACCTGGATGGTCAGCGCCTGAGTGGCAAGGAGGGCGCTCAGGCTCTCATCGACCGCCAGCTCGAAGGGATGCAAAAACTGGTGGAGCGCGGAGTGCTGGTGAAGGTCAACTCAGTGCTGATCCCTGGCATCAACGATGTGCATCTGCCCGAGGTGAGCGAAGCCATTCGCAACATGGGGGCTTTCTTGCACAACATAATGCCGCTCATCTCCAAGCCCGAGCATGGCACCTATTTTGGCCTGAATGGTCAACGGGAGCCGCTGCCGTATGAGGTGGATCAAGTTCGTGAGCTGTGTGGCGGCTCTATGCCACAGATGAGTCACTGCCAGCAATGCCGCGCCGATGCGGTGGGCATGCTGGGTGAGGATCGTAGCCAAGAGTTCAATCTGGATCAGTTACCTGCCGAGCAGGAGCCCTATGAAGAGGTGATGCAGCGCCGTACCCGCATTCAGGCCGCTCTCTCCACCCAAGGTGCCTCGGAAGATGAGGATGCCTGTCTGGTGGCGGTGGCCAGCAAGGAGGGTGAAGTGATCGACTTGCACTTTGGTCATGCCCAGCGCTTCCAGATCTATGCTGTCTCCAGCGAGGGCGCCGTCATGGTGGGTGAGCGTCATGTGCCTCTTTACTGTAAAGGCAGCAGCGAGTGTGACGAGCCCGAGCAGGAGGATACCTTGAGTCGGGTGTTGACCCTGCTGGGGGATGTGGATGCGGTGTTCTGTGCCCGTTTGGGCATGGCACCCTGGAAGGAGCTGGAGAGCCAAGGGGTTCAACCCGTGGTGGAGTATGCTTGGCAGCCGGTCCGTGAGGCCTTGCAGAGCTGGTGGCAACAGCGTCCTGCTACCCCGAGCCAAGGCAAGCGAGT
Source organism: Pseudaeromonas sp. HNCC25DJ180 (assembly GCF_055413345.1). Classification (NCBI taxonomy): domain Bacteria; kingdom Pseudomonadati; phylum Pseudomonadota; class Gammaproteobacteria; order Aeromonadales; family Aeromonadaceae; genus Pseudaeromonas; species Pseudaeromonas sp. HNCC25DJ180. The sequence goes on along the minus strand of NZ_JBVAYF010000009.1, from coordinate 168,190 downwards.
GGGTGTGGCCTGATGAGTTGTCAGATCACCACGCTGTGCGTGGGTTGTTATAACTGTTTGGAGATCTGCCCTCGCTCTGCCATCACAGAGGAGGGGGGACAGTTCCAGATCCGGAGCAAACGCTGTAATGAGTGCCGGGAGAATAAGGCCGGTCCTCGCTGCCAGCAGATCTGTCCGGTACCGGGCGCCATCTGTGTGTTGGCCAGATAAGTCGGCGTGAGTGAGGTGTCTTCTATGATTCATGCTTATCAGCCGGCGCCTCTGGCATCGGTGGCCCAGGATCAAAGCGCCTGGGGCGGTGAACGCTGGGTTGGTCATCTGTTGTTACTGTTTAATCAGGGGCGCTGTCTGTTGCCCTGCCATATGGGGCTCGGTGAGTGGCGTTATCTGCTACTGTGCCGGGACTATGGCTGTGACCCCTGTGTGGGGGATGTGGTGCGGCAACGGCAGGCCCTGCTCTCTGAGCTGGCCGCCCCTCGCGCCCAGGAACAAGAGCAGTTGCAGATCTGGCTCCAGCAGTTTGTCGTGCCCGAGGCCAGCCTGATGGCGGAGCTGATTGCCACGGCCTGCTTGGGGTTTAGTCACCTGTGGCAAGATTTGGGGCTGGATTCGCGCCAGGAGTTGAAAGCACTGATGCAAGCCTGTTTTCCTGAACTGGTGGCGCGAAATGTTAACAACATGCGTTGGAAGAAGTTCTTCTACCGTGAACAGTGTCAGGAGGAGGGGGGGCTGGTCTGTCGCTCCCCTAGTTGCGATATCTGCCCCTCCTATGATCTCTGTTTTGTGACGGAGACACATTAAAGCTAAATACTCAGGCTCTCCCTTTGGGCTTGGTGAGCCAGGCCCATTCGGGTAAGTGAGCGCGCTATCTGCTATAACTCAATGATACGGAGTGGTGGACGCCAGGCTCCGGATCATGGGTTACCTGTAGGAGAGAGTTATGAGTAAAGGAAAAAAGAAAATTGCGCCGCCGCTCACCGAGCCAATTCAACCACTGAGTGAGAAGGCTTATGAAAAGGAGCTGCGGCATCTGCATGAAGAGTTGGTCAAACTGCAGCAGTGGGTGGTGCATAAGGGACTCAAGGTTTGCATAGTGTTTGAAGGGCGAGATGGTGCTGGTAAAGGTGGAACCATCAAGGCCATCACAGAGCGGGTGAGTCCGCGAGTGTTCCGGATCATTGCCTTGCCGGCACCGACTGAACGTGAAAAAAGCCAACTTTACTTCCAGCGCTACATCAAACACATGCCAGCGGCTGGCGAGATTGTGATCTTCGATCGCAGTTGGTACAACCGGGCGGGTGTTGAGCGGGTCATGGGTTTTTGTACCCCAGAGCAGACGACTAAATTTCTTGAAGGTGTGCCCTTGGTCGAAAGAGCCTTGGTGGAGTCGGGCATTATCTTGCTCAAATATTGGCTGGAGGTCAGCCCGGAAGAGCAGGAACGTCGATTGCGGGATCGGATCGATGATGGTCGCAAGATCTGGAAGTTATCGCCTATGGATGTGAAATCCTACGACCATTGGGATGACTATACCGCAGCGCGGGATGCCATGTTTGCCGCCAGTGACACAGCTTGGGCTCCCTGGTTTGTGGCCAACTCCGAAGATAAAAAGCGGGTGCGACTGAATGTCATCTCTCACCTACTAGCTCATGTGCCCTATGAAGATGTGCCGATGGAGCCAGTCAAATTGTCCAAGCGCAAGATTGGACGCTACAAGGGAATGGATTATCCATTCCGCTATATTCCGGAAAAGTACTGATCAAGCCAGCGGGCTCTGCGCTCGAGGCATTAGTGGCCTGAGTGTTTCAGCCTGGTGAAATAGTTCAGCAGGAGTAGTAAGAGAGGGCGGAGCCTGTATGGCCTCCGCCCTCGGTTTTATTGTGCCGCGGCGTATCAGTTGTTCAGCGCTGATGTTTGGGCTGCTTCAGCTTGGGTATTAACCCGTTGCTGGTAATGGGCAATCGCGACCCGGGTGTTGAACAATAGCCTATCCGGGCCTAGTGTCTCGGCCAGTCCGCTATGCCGTACATTCTCCAGCACGTGCGGACTTAACCCCGCTAACCACAGCTCAATGCCCTGCTGCTCCACCCGCTGCTGACCCTCGATCAACATCTGCAGGGCTGAATACTCCATATCCGGTACCCGACTCATATCCAGCACGACGACGCTAGGCTGATACTGTTGCATCATGCCGCGCATCTGCTCGGCTACATGGGGGGCATTGATGAAGAAGAGCCTTCCCTCAGGTCTTAGTATCAGTAAGCCTGGGAAGGTTTCATCCTCTGGATGCTCAGGCGAGAGGGGACGCAAGACATCGGCACCTGGTTTACGGCCAATCACATAGACAGCCGGGTGTGCAGTTTGGCTGGCCAGGGCCAGTAACGAGACTATGATGGCCACCACTATGCCTTGCAGGGTCCCCAGCAGCAGTACTCCCAGGCAGGCGATGAGTGCCCAACGGAACTCCATGGTGCGGATCTTGCGAATGGCCCTGAATTCGGCGGGTTGGATCAGGCCCAGCGAGTAGACGATTACCACGGCAGCCAAGGTGGCATTGGGTAATTGTCCCAGCAGTGGCGCCAGCCACCACATGGTGGCCAAGGCTACCAGGGCGGTGACGAAAGAGGCCCGTTGGCTCTGGCCGCCGGTGGCGCGAACCACGGCCGTCTGTGAGGTACCGCCGCCGGAGGGCATGGCCCCAAACAGGGCGCCTGCCACATTACCGGCACCTGTGGCCAGCAGTTCCCGATTGGCATTGATCTGCGGTTCATCGGCTCGAGCGAAGGCGCGCCCGGCGGCAATACTCTCGGTAAAGCTCATCAAGGCGATACCCAAGGCACCAGGGAGAAGCTGCACCATCAGATCCGGAGTGGGCAGCGTGAGGGAGGGAAGTCCCTGAGGGATCAGGCCAACTATGGCCAATCCCTGGGCGTGTAGTGAGAGGCCCCAAGCTGCGGCAATGCCGACCCCGATGGCGACCAGTGGCGCGGGGGAGTGGGGCCACATTCGTTCCATGCCGATGAGGATGAAGAGGGTGACCAGGGCCATCACTATGGTTACGCCCGAGGAGTCAGGCAGTGCCTGTCCTATCTGCCACAGGTCATGGAAGAAGCCCTGTTTTTGGATATGTATGCCCAGCATCTTGGGCAGTTGATCCAGAACTATCACCAAGCCAATCCCGGTCTTGAAGCCAGTGAGAACCGGAACCGAGATAAAATTAGCCACAAAGCCAAGCCGCAACAGTGAGGCGCCTATCAGTATGATACCCACCAGAGCGGTGAGGGTCGCAGTGGCTGTGAGTAACTGTGCCGGGTTGCCATCGGGTACCACTATGGCCAGTTCGGTTCCCGCCAATATGGCCAGCGTGGTGGTGGAGCTGACACTCAAAACCCGCGAGCCGCCAAGAAAGGCATAGAGCAGCATGGGGATAAAGGCCGTGTAAAGACCGACGGCAACCGGTAGACCGGCCACCGTGGCGTAGGCCATGGCTTTGGGCAGAACCACGGCCGAGGCGGTGAGCCCGGCCACCAGATCGGCTGTTCTGTTGGAGCCCTGATGGCCCGGGCCGGGGGCGTTGGGAGTGCTCATACTGTGTTCCAGATGAAGAGGTCTATGCTTCTGAGAATAGTCCATGACATAAGGGTGAGATAGGGTATCTGGTGTGCGAACGCATAATGAGTGCTCTATCCTCGCCATCCCGCCATGTGATCTGCCGCAGAGGAGCTATTTTCTGTTTTGGGGCGCATTTTTTGATACTGAGCCGAGAGACTCTCAGATTAATCTAATGCTGTTTTTTGCGGTCTGGCTCACAATGTAGGCTGCGACCTTCATCATGGCCCTCGACGTGCGGCTAAGGAATTTTTCATGTTTGCGTTTTTTGAGCGTCTTATCCGGCCATTTCCAGCTGAAGACCCGACCCCGCCGCCAGGAAGCCTGTATGCCTTCTGCCGTCACTATACCCGGGGTATGGAGCCCTATCTGCTCTTGATGTCTGGGCTGACCGCTCTCATCGCCATCGCTGAAGTCTCGCTGTTTGGCTTTTTGGGACAGTTGGTGGATTGGTTGGTGGCCCATACTCCACAGACCCTGTTTAGCGACGAGGGGATCAAGCTGCTGTGGATGAGCTCGCTGATGCTGGTGGGTTTACCACTATTGGTACTCATCCACTCTCTGTTGGTACACCAGACCCTGCTGGGCAATTACCCTATGGTGATCCGCTGGTTGGCCCACCGCTATCTGCTCAAGCAGAGCCTCTCTTTTTACAGCAATGACTTTGCCGGGCGCATCGCCACCAAGGTGATGCAGACCTCGCTGGCGGTACGGGAAACCGTGATGAAGTTGCTGGATGTGCTGGTCTATGTGCTGGTCTACTTTACCTCCATGGTGGTGATGGTGGCCCAGTCCGACTGGCGCATGATGTTGCCCATGCTGGTTTGGCTTGCGGCCTATATCGGCATTCAGTATTACTTTGTGCCCAAACTCAAAAAAGTCTCCACCGATCAAGCCGAATCGCGCTCCATGATGACAGGGCGCATAGTGGACAGTTACACCAATATCCAGACCGTCAAACTCTTCTCGCATACCCAACGTGAGGCTGATTACGCCCAAAATGGCATGCAGGAATTTTTGGCGACTGTTTATCAACAGATGCGGCTGGCTACCGGGATCAGTGTCAGCGTACAGGTGCTCAACTATTTGCTGGCCTTTGCTGTGGCCGGGCTCTCCATCTGGTTATGGATGCAGAGTGCCATCAGCATAGGCGCCATTGCCATAGCGGTGAGTTTGGCCTTGCGGCTGAATGGTATGGCCCAATGGATCATGTGGGAGATCAGTGCCCTGTTTGAAAACATTGGCACTGTGGCCGATGGCATGGCGACTCTCTCTAAACCCCAAGAGGTTCCGGATGTGGTCAACGCCCAGGCGTTGCAGCCTGTTGCGGGTGAGGTGCGTTTTGAGCAGGTCGATTTTCATTATGGCAAGGGCTCTGGGGTGCTTGATCATCTGGATCTGCACATCCGTGCTGGCGAGAAGATTGGTTTAGTCGGGCGCTCTGGGGCCGGCAAGTCTACTCTGGTCAATCTGCTATTGCGTTTCTATGACATTGAGAGCGGTCGCATCCTGATCGATGGCCAGGATATTAGCCAGGTGTCGCAAGATAGCCTGCGTGCTCATATTGGCATGGTGACTCAGGATACCTCGTTGCTGCATCGTTCGGTGCGCGAGAACATTCTCTATGGGCGTCCCGATGCCAGTGAGGCGGAGCTCCTGGAAGCCGCGCGCAAGGCTGAGGCGCTGGAGTTTATCGCTACCCTTTCAGACCCACATGGGCGCACCGGCTTCGATGCGCAGGTGGGCGAGCGCGGGGTCAAGCTCTCTGGGGGTCAGCGTCAGCGAATTGCTCTGGCTCGGGTACTGCTCAAGGATGCCCCCATCTTGATTTTGGACGAAGCCACCTCGGCTCTGGATTCGGAAGTAGAGGCCGCGATCCAACAGAGTCTGGATAAGCTGATGGCGGGTAAGACAGTGATTGCTATCGCCCACCGTCTCTCAACCATAGCGGCCATGGATCGCCTGGTCGTGATGGATAAGGGCCATATAGTGGAGCAGGGAACTCATGCCGAGTTGTTGCGGCTAGGCGGCATCTATGCCCAGCTGTGGGCTCACCAGACTGGCGGCTTTATCGGTGAAGAGATAGAAGAGATAACCGAGGAATAATCAGATGAAGTCGGGGCTAGCGCCCCGATAAATCCGGTTTGGCGGGAAAACAAAAAAGCCTCACTAAAAAGTGAGGCTTTTTCGAGGGTTGTATGGTCGGCGCGAGAGGATTTGAACCTCCGACCCCTGACACCCCATGACCGCGCGCATATTCCATCTTAGGCCAGTAATGGCAAGGCTTGCGGCTCGATCTGGTGTATATACAAACAGTGCATTTTTGGCAATTTTCGCCCTATATGAATCAATATGTTAGGTGATCGTTTTACCCAGCGTTTAGCTTGATTTCCGCATGTGGAACCTCAACCCATTCGACATGATCGCGGGTATAAATCTTGGTGCTGTCGGCATCTGTGTGCGCCATTCTTGCCTGCGGATTGACCCCTTGCAGGTCGAACAGGTGGGCGGCCAGGGCGCGTATCTCGTGGAAGGTTGGGCGCTGTAACTCTGGCAAATCTGCTGCCACGCCGACCTGGTCCCGCAGCTTTGAGAAGGCCCGACTCAAGTAGTCTGGCGCCAGCTGGGTAGGGTGGGTGGTTTCCTTGCTCCGCTTGACGGTTCGCTCGGGTACCCGGTGAACTACATAGGGGCTGGCGACGTTGTCGCGTGACTCATCAATGATCCGCTTGAGCTCGGTACCGATGGGGATGGCCACATGGGATGCTTCTTTGTCGGCCACCTTTTGGCGGTGTATGTAGAGCATCCCCCATATCCCGCCCTGCTCGCCATCGAACCAGACGCAGCCACACACTCCCTCCTTTGGCTTCTTGATTGAGTAGCGGATGCGGCTTACTTCAAGTCGGGCCTGGGCACACTGTAACGCCAAGTCCATAGCTGTTCGCATCCACAACGGGGCGCTTGCTCTGATCTGCTTGAAGTCTGCCATGCTGAGGCGGCGGCGCTCTTTCTTGCTGGTGCGCTTCATCTTCTTTCTGGCCGCAGGGTTCTCCAACATCAAGCTCTCATCCATTGCGTAAGCAAAGAGCTTTTTCAGCCAGCTGATCTTGCGGTTGTAGACGTTGGCGCTTGCGGTTGGGTGGTGCTTATCCAGATAGGCGTTCACATGCTCCAGGGTAATATCGCAGGCAGGGACCGCAGTGAAGAACTCCTTGCAGCGTTCAGCATCATTCTTGAATGTGGATAGCGTGTCACCCGCTGGCTGCTCATCGTGGATAATGCGCGCCAACAGCCTGTCGATATGCTCGGCAAGCGGGGCTGACTCGCCGTTGATCCCGCCCGTCAAGCGGATCAGATCATCCACACCAACACCAGCCGCTGGCCGCATGCGCAGATTATACTCCCTGGCGATTTCGATGGCGGCAACCCGATCTGAGCCAATAGTGATGCGGCGTCCGTTCACCAGAGTGAAGCGATAGGTCCCCCGCACCGGATCATGGTACAAGTGATCAGGCAGGGTACGGTTTGCTTTGTTACGCGGCCTGGCTGCCATGATTTTTTCTACTCCCTGCAATCAACGCCTCTACGGTGGCGCTTATCTCGCTCTTCACACCGAATGTCTCGTTTTCGAAGACATACAGGCTCGAGTCAATGATCCTGCCCTTCACCCTTCCGTTTTCGATCCATCGCTTGACGGTGCGGCTGTCAGGAACGGACCCGGCTGAAAATTCACGTTTAGCCCACGCGCTGGCTTTCATCAGTCTAGGCATATTGTCACCTCACATTGAAAGCAGCAGAGCTCTGCCGCTGATACCGATATAGCCGAAGGGTATATCATCCTCATCAAAACTCGGCGGTGGCTCGCTGGTGGTCCGGCTGCTCGCGGCTGGAGGTTGATTTGCTGGTGGTTTATTGGATGCTGGTGGAGATTGCTGGCCGTTCGCCACATCGCGTCCACTCAGCATCTGCATTTCTACCACGATGATCTCCGTGGTGTAGTGCTTTGTTCCTTGCTGGTCCTGCCATTCGCGAGTCTGCAGGCGTCCTTCCAGGTAAACCTTGGACCCTTTCTTCAGATACTCCCCGGCTATTTCGGCCAGGCGAGCGTAGATGACACAACGGTGCCACTCAGTCCGCTCTTTCTTCTGGCCTTGCTGGTCCTTCCATTCTTCTGAAGTGGCCACCGTAATGCTGGCCACTGCTTTCCCGTTTGGCATGTAGCGCACTTCCGGGTCCTGGCCTAGGTTGCCGATCAGGATTACTTTGTTAACTCCGCGACTGGCCATCCCCATCCCCCTTCTTTTCCCGGCGCTCCATCTCGCGCCACTGCTCATCAAAATCGAACACTCTATTCTCCTGCCAGAACCAAGCCCGGCGCCTGCGGTGGATGTTCACACTACTCCCCCTGTAAAAATGACAACGGTCAGCACCACGGCTGCAGCCATGGCGCCGAGGGTAAGGCCGAACAGAATTGATTTGGTCATGAGGAGGCTCCTTCTGGTTTCATGAACACCAGCCAGTGGGTTAATCCGTTACGGCCTGACGTATGCCCAAACAGTGGCTGATAAGGTGTGAGCGCCAGAACCTCTGATAACTTCACCTGTGTCTCATTCCACTTAAATACCAGCACTCCATCCTGGTGCAATACTCGGAAGCACTCAGCAAAGCCTTGCCGCAAGTCATCACGCCAATCCACACCAAGCTTCCCGTACTTAGCAGCCAGCCACGACTTTGGCCCAGCTCGTACCAGGTGAGGTGGGTCAAAAGCCACAAGGCGGAATGTCTCGGCAGGAAATGGAAGGTCTCGAAAGTCCATCAGCATGTCAGGGCTGACTGTCAGCGTTCTGGTCCCATCTTCACGATGACTGCGGTCGGTTACGGTGATCGTCTCGCTGCGCTTATCGCCGAACACTGCATCTGGATTCGCCCGGTCAAACCACATCATTCGACTGCCGCAACATGGGTCGAGTACGCGAGGTGATTCACTCATGCTGCACCTCCTTGGCGAGGAACGCTGTCGCATGAGCTATGAAGCTGCCAGCCAAGTTTCTCGTTCGCTGCCTCTGCGCAGCTGTATGCCTCATATGGGTTAAATCCCCATGTGACTTTCCCGCAGTGTGGGCAGTTGCCGCGAGTGCGGCCGGAAGTTGGTCTCTGGCGGCGGCGTTTTGGCTTCCGGATCCCGGCGGCTGTAATCATCCGTCGCGGGTTGATGTTCGATGCCTGCAGAGTGCGGCGACCTATGCTAAGCACATAGACCAGTGGGTAAATTCCTACCCCATCCATCAGCTTTTTGGCGTGGGCTGCTTCATCTAACGTAAGCACCAAGGCTTCTCGCAGATTGACGCTGTGGCCGCTTTGTGACTTCCAATAAATGTCATTTCCGTCATAGTCGCCCTGGCGAGTATGGAGGACATACTGATTGCACTCTTCGCTGATTCCAGACTGATTCGTATCAAGGTGCTGGTGATCAACGCGCACTGTTTCCACATCATTGACAAGAGACGCGCTGAGCGGAATATCTGTCTCGCGGCTGTTGATATGACACTGGGCCTGCTCAAGCGTGAATCGCTCTGCCTTATCGAGGTTCGATGTGTAACCGCACCCATATTTAGCCCAGAAAACACATGTTGATCCAACATTGCTGCGGGAGTCTCGCAAATAAAAATCTGTCATCCTGCACCTCAACTCAAACACGCAATAACGAGGGCGCCGAACACGGCCAGCGCCAGAATTTCAACGTGGTAGCGAAGGATCATGCTGGCACCCCGTGCTTTGCTCGCTTTCCAGTTGCTTTCCGATAAACCCTAGATGACCAGTCGAATGACTTATCAGAAGGTGATAAGAACGATTGGTTGCGCCCGCGGATAGCCATCCTCAGGTTAATGGCATTCACTGAAGCCTCTGTCTTGCTCATGCTGCCACCTCGCAACGGCTTTCAGTGACCACATCCCTGGCCAGCTTGATGAGTGACACAAGTGGAGTCATCCCTCTATCGGAAATCACCTCTAGACAGGAGAGGATAACCAGTTGGCGTTCGGCATCACTGAGAGGTAGGTGTTTCTCTGTCTCGGTGATGACCATGCCGCACTTGACGATCTGATCCGCTATCTCATCACTTATTGAGGTCAGTCCTGGCTCATCGCCGCATAGGGCAAAGCGGATCTGCTGTGCGGTATAGGTTTCTTGCTTGCCGAATAGGACGGTCAGGGTAATAACGAATTTCCCCCAGTTGTCGCAGGCCAGATCGCCATTGTTGTAGCCGAAGAACAGCTCTGGTAACGACTTGTTGACCACCTGCAGGAATGACGGGTCTACCTGCTCTCCCTGTGGTTCATCCAGGCCAGGCATTGGAAGCTGATCATTTAGCGGTGCTTCATCGTCAATGCCCTGTTCTGCTGCAGGCTGTTCCATGATGATGTTGTCATAATGCACACCAAGATCATCACCTGCGGCCAGGGCCTCATCAGCACTATCCAAGCCGCCTACTGCGGCCACTTGCAGATCATCGTGCATGATTTTTGCTGCCCACTGTCCAACAAGGTTTTGATAGATATGCAAGGTGCTGATTGGTGGTGGTTTCGTTACCGATGCCTGATTGGCGTCAGGCAGGTTATCCACAGTTTCAGTGGGTACGGCTGTGCCTGGAGTGTGGACAGTCCCCTGTAGCTGGCTGACCAGCTGGGCTGCACGGGAATCAATCATGCCCAGGATGATCTCTCCTGTGGTGATGAGGTCATCCCGGTTCAGCCGCTCAATGGGGCGGCGCTCCCACTTCCAGTCGCGGTCGAAGATGACGACAGCCGAGGCGAACCCACTGGATGAGGGCTTGTCTTTCACCGGATCCGCTGGGGCGTACCAGTTTGGGGATTCAAACCCGATGCGGCCGGATATGAATTGAATGAAATCGGCATCTTCGGGCCACCAACCATCTGAGGTTGCTGCCTTGATGAGCAGCATGATCTTGGCACCCTGGTCCCGTTGTTCGCGGCAGTAGTCCAAGATGGGCTCCATGCCGGTGATGGCGTTACCATCCTCATCGCATTCAGGGCGAGAGTAGGGCGGGTTAGCAAAACATGCCCCGCCTTGGCGGCGAGAGTCACCGGCCCAGTCTTGCTGCAGTGCGTTATCGGCTGCGGTGTAGAAGCAACCCACCAGGGCATTGCTCATGTCGGCAAACAGGTCTAGCACCACAGGCCCGATCTTCGGGGCGAAGTGGTGGAACAGGCCCCAGGCCAGCGGCTTAGGTGTTTGCCACTGATCGCCGATTTCTTTCAGCTTGTGGCTTGGCCTAGACTGCAGTTCGAGAAGGCGTTGTGCGTACTGGTTCATGCCGGAACTCCTTTCTTAACGCCACGGCAGATGGATTGGGCAGTAGACAGGGCGCAATCGAACTTCTCGGCGATGAGGTCCAGCTTCATGCCAGATTCACGAAGCGCTCGCATAAGACCACGGTCTTCATCGGTCAGCTTTGGCATGGCCATGCTGATGCCGTAGGCCTGGGCGGTGCAGCGAATGTATGCCTCTGACCGTCCCAGCTCCTTAGCGAGTTCTGCGATGCTTTTCTTGCCTGCATGGCCAGCCAGAACGTCTGCTAATTGGCGGCGCTGGACTGATGCTTGTCTACCCATACCCACTCCTGTTGATGTCATGTCCTATCTCTGTGGTTGCCATTCACCACAACTGTGGATTGCTCTGCATCTTTGCGTGTGAGCCACAAGATCCGGCAGGCCTACCATTTCAGAGCAATCCCAGTTGTGGGCGGTGCGGGGCGCTGTTCCCGTTGCGACTCATCACCCAGGTTTCCCCAGCAGAGTGTCACCGCCAATCTATTCATCACGCCTGGCTGCTTCGCATCAGCGGCCGTGCTGGTCTAACGTCTGCCGGTCGGTGCGCTGTGTTGTTCACCTGCGGATCCTGGCGTGATGATGAAATCTGATTGTTAAAGAGCGTGTTCCGTATTGGGTTGGCTAGGGTGTTACGCCTAACCAGTCCAATCGGGCCTGGCCTTTCACCAGGTGGAACTAGCCGGCCAGCTAGTTTCTGCTGTCTTTCCAGCGTCAGCCGGTAACCAGTCATTTTTCGGTTACACCTCGGTCGATGTGTCTCTCATCTTTCCGAGGGAGCGCCGCGGAGGCTGCTGGCCCGGTTGCCGGTGTTATGTCCCACCTCCGGCTGGGGTGACTTCCTAATTTGTGCCGGTAATTTCGCCACGGCCGGCCCCGTGGTACTCTCTTGAGTTCCTACACCACAAGAGAGAAAACGCTATGTCGCTACCAAGAGAAGATCGTCTCGAAATTGCTAAAATGGCCTTGGAACACTTGGCCGCACTTGAGACAAATAACGCCCATAACTACACCGCTGCCATTGCTCGCCAAGCTGGTACCACCAACGATTCAGCTACCTTTGAACAGATGTTCAATGTCGTGTTCGATTCCGTAGTTGCAAAGGTTGATTCCACGGCGGCCACTAGCCGTTAAATATCTGTTCGTTTAACCTCTAACCAGGCTGATCCTGTGTTAACCAATGCGGAGAGCAGTTTGTCCTTGGTGTTGTCACAAACCATCACTCCGGCCTCTTTTGCTTTATCCAGTTCTTCATCGATGACTGCTGCCGCTTTCATGGCAATGAGCAAAATCTCTTGCTGAGAAATCCAGCGCTTCTGCTCACGGTCTGCTGGTGGAGTCATGCCTCTTGGTTTCTGTTCTGTGCTCATAGATGCCTCTTTGGTCGTTAGCCTTGAGTCAATGTAACTATGGGAACATTTGCTGTCAATGATGCATGTAACAAAAATTACCAAGCAAGGGCTAACTATTGTTTTTTGCCCAGTATGGGGCTATGAAACATGGGTCTTTAACGGTGTGGAGGTGGTATGGATGAAATCGTGGAATGCCCTAAGTGTGGCAATTTGATAGAGGGTGAAGAGGCTCACTGTAATCAGTGTGGGTTTGACAGGCGTAAGTTCGGCTCTGAACTAAAGCAAGAAAAAATAACCCCAACAGAACCTGTGTACAGTTCAGTATCAGCGACGATATCAACTAGCAAGCAAGAGCTTTTAAATCAGACTATAAAAGCAGATAGAAATACAAACGCAGGTAAAAACAATATTGTGCTTGTTGTTCTTACTGTTATTGCTGTTTTTCTTGTCGTGTATATGACCGCCAGGAGCAGCTCAGTACCATGGCCTCTTTATGTAATGCTTGGTCTGATTGCCCCATTTAGCATTACCGGATATTACGTTGGGCGCAGAACAGGTAACGCTCTTGAAGGGATATGGTTTGGAGCGCTACTTGGTCCTCTTGGCATTGTCATCGCCTTTGCGCTGGAAGAGAAAGATCGTGAGCGGTGTGTTATGTGTGGAGAGAAGATCTACGCCTATGCACAAGTATGCCCGCATTGTGGTGATAAGAAATCATAGGCACAGATCAATCACCACCTGCTTTACTATGCCGATAATACGGCAGTTACCATTGATAGGAATCGGGTTAAATCGTGTGTTCCATGGCACTAGGTAGCGACTTGGCCCGTCAACCACCAACTCTTTTACGGTTGCCTCGTTGCCACCATCTAGCATCGCGACTACTACTTTCCCCGCAATGTAATCAGGGTCAAATTTTGGGTCAACAATGATCTTTGCCCCATCAGGAATGCTCTGGCCTTCCGCTCGCTGCATGCTATCGCCTCTAACCGTCAAGGCAAATGCATTAGCTGAAACATTTGATGTTGTAGATATCCAGTCTGTACAGTCCGCCAAGGTTACTGGATTGCAAGTATCTGTCCATGATCCGGCCTGAACCCATGATATAAGCGGAACCCTTTTTGCCTGGATAGAATAAAGAGCATCGCTCTCTTTTAATTCAATTTCAGATTTTCCAAACAAAAGCCATTCAATAGCACAATTTAGGGCTTTAGATAAACTGTAAAGGTTTTCGCCTTCAGGCTGAGTAGTTCCATTTTCCCACTTTGTAATGGCCACTCGGCTAACAGAAACCAGCTTGGCAACCTGATCTTGAGTTAGCCCTAGCTGAACTCTTCTTGCTCTAACTCTGTCACCGAATGCACCCACGTCATCACCTAACAAATTATTATCCGGGTAACAAATGTTACGCGATGGCTTGGTAACTGTGGTTGCATGTTTATGTAACGATTGGTACATTGAGGCATCCATTCCATTGGGTGTGAACGATGAAAAAGCAAAGCGTGTTAGACCATTTCGGTGGCGTGTCCGAGGTTGCCAAGGCGTTGGGCATAAAACATCCCGCCGTTTGTCGGTGGCCCGATGTAATCCCTGAACTCCGTGCTCGCCAGATAGATGAGCTGACCAATGGCCTGCTCAAGTTCAACCCTGACGACTACCGCAAGGCCAGCCACTAATTCATGAGGCCGATGATGGCAGATAAAAAGAGTAATCGCTCATTAACCCCATGTGGGGATTCATGCTCGGATGTTTTGGTGGCAGCCCAACAGCTGGGGCAACGGCACAACATCAGCGAGCTGGCCCGGCTGCTGGGTAAGTCTCAGGTCATCTTGGCAAACAAGCTGAACCCTGATTGTGATGCCAACCACCTGAACCTGGGTGAGGCCGTGGCCATAACTGAGCTGAGCGATGACAACGGGATCCTTGAGGCCTGGGCAGCATCCAGGGGGGCTGTGCTAGTGGACGTTCCTGCTGGCGTTACCAGTGATGAAGAGCTGGCCGACCTGGTGATGATCGTTAGCGAGTCGGTGGCCCAGGTGTTTGCGGCATACCGAGAGGCCCGCAAGGACGGGGTAATCGACAAGCATGAGCGCCGGGATATTGGCCATCGGGTTCAGGATGCCATCCGAGATCTGCTGAGTTTGGATGCTGAGATAGGCGGTCAGGTTAGAGAACTGCGGGCATAAAAAACCCCGGCTGACAGCGGAAGCGGAACAGGCCGGGGAAACTTATGGTCATCTGCATAGTGCCATTGAGCTGTTGGGTTTGGAATTGTCAGAAGTTCTGACAGGGGTTAGCGGGGAAGGTCACCGGCTAGCCAAGAGCAGAGTTTTTCGAACGGGGTGAGTTGATGAACATCTTCAATACCAAGAGCGATGGATGCCCGGATATGAGCCGCACTGCGCAGGGCGCCGAATACCTCGCTGTCGTTCTCCTGAATAGCCAGGAATCGCTGTTTGAGCTCTTCCTCATCGCCATCAAAAGCCAGCAGATTCTTGGCGCTTCTGGCCTGTTGCTCTGCACGAACCGCCCGGGCTCCGAACTGACACACAAGGGATACCGCCGACAGCAATGCGATGATCGCTCCGGCGAGTGGGGCCAGCCAGACAAATCCGGCGCACATGGCACCAAGGAAGATCTGACCGATGCTCATAGCCCGGTCGATACGACCGCACAGCGTGGCCTGCATGGTTTCCAGGTGGAAAGTGTAGCGGATGTTGAAGAGCAAATCGTGGTCTTTCATGGCGGTATCCCTTTGTTAGTTACTGCTTTGGCGGTGTTGGTGCTGGAGGAGGCGGAACAGGCCGGTAAGGAACCTGAGCATTGCCTTTGTCTATCAGCATATTGACTCCTGTGTTGTTGGTTGGGAATTAGACAGCTGAACCATAACACAAGAAGGAAGCCTGACCCAAACAGGTCGCGGCCCGGCGTTAAGGGCATGAATTGGGGATAAAGACCTTGAAGATGAGGGGACTGTGATGAGCGAGAAATTCAACAACTACAGGATAGACCTGTTAACCCAGCGCTTACGGTCGGCGATTAGCTGCACCGGCAATGGTGTGGATGCGAGCAACAGCCGCTATCTCTGCATGCCATTCAATCCCGGGCCGTCATTGAAGGTTCACGATCTAGCCAACTCGGTGATGACTATTGTCTTCAACCGTTTGCTGTCATGTGCCCCGCAAGAGGTGATCGACCAGATGCTGGATGAAGTTGATCAGGCAGTGGTGCGGCAAGGCGTTTTTGAAATGAGTAATGCGCGTAAGGAGCTGGTTCGAGAGGCTGCTTTTAAGCCTATTGAGCGGGTTAAGAAAGAGGGGCCGCCAGCGGCTGGCGTTGATCCCCTCGTAGATCATGGAGTTAACGAGTCATCTTTTGCCACTGAATAACCACGTCCAACGGCTCTACTAAATTACCGTTTGGGCCTTTGTCTTGGTAGATGAGCTCAGGCTCGGATAGCAACAAGTCTTTGATGTCTTGGCCCTTACCAGAGAGATGGAGGGTTAACCCCGCTGGAGAGTGGGTGATGAGGCGGATCAGGTGATATTCACCGCCTTCATCCAGCTGGATAACGTCTCCAACCTGAAGTGCGTGTTTGAACGAAACGGCGCTATCCGGGATTAGGTCGGTGTCGTGCTGGGTCAGGAATTGGATGAAGTAGTCGTAGGTCATGGCTTGTTCCTTGGTAGAACGGTTGCTTGTGAGAGAGTCAATCGTATCAGGGAACAGGCCACCAAAAAAGAAACGCCCCGCACTGAGCGAACAGTCGGGGCACGGAACACGAGGCCACAAGGAGACCGTGAACATGGAAAAGAGTACATCAAGCAAAGCAATTTTTCTACTGGAGGGTCGTCGGTTAACGCTGGCTGACCTGATTAACGAATTGGCCACCCGTGTAGCTGGTCGCCGAGCTGTTCTGGGGGTGACGCATGGGTAGTGTGGTGAGAGCCGAGTTCGGGCGGCCGCAGGCTACCCCTGAGGTCAAGGGGGAACGAGTGGCAGACAACAAGCGCACAGGCTTTGTGCTGATGTATCGGAGCCTGTTGAGTGTTCCATTCAAGAACATGCCGGAGCGGTTTGCCGTGTGGGTTCACCTGATGTTGGAGGCCTCTTATGACAGTGATGCTGTGACCTTCAATCGCAACACTATCCGCCGCCAGCGTGGGCAGATTGTTACCTCTGTGGCCAAGCTGGCTCATGAGTGCGGAGTGAGTGAGGACAGCGCCAGGCGCTCTCTGGAGGCGTTCGAGCGTGATGGCATGATTAGCCGGGTTACTCAGCGTGGTTCGAGAGGGTATACGGTCATTGAGTTGAGCAACTATGACGACTATCAGCGCGGAATTACCCGCGTATTTGATGAAACTAATTTCGCGGAATTGGATGCCAATTTGAAAGCCGCGCCAGCACTGGGCTCGGAGGGGTATAGCAACGAATTACCCGCGGATTTAGGCGCGGAATTACCCGCGGAATTGCACGCCGAAGATCTAAATAATAAAACAAATAAACAAACTATAGATCTAGATAAAACCCCTGTTGGGTATGAGTTCGCTGAAGCGCCCTCAACCCCTCCTGATGACACAGCCATTCCACCTGAAGCGGCAATCCATGGCCGGAGCGGGAAGAGCCTGCTCTGGGGAACTGTGGATGATCTGACCTGCACAAATTGGTTCAGAGACACCAGAGCCAAAGCCTTCGAGACCCGGGGCCTGACTGCACCGAAGCACTCAGCGCAAGACCACACCCGCTGGGCAAACGAGATCCGCTTGATGCGGGAGCGTGACGGCCGGACCCACCGTGAGATCTGCGAGCTGTTCGCGTTCGTGTGCTCACATCGCCGTGAGCTCGAGTTCTGCCAAGCGCCGTCCAAGCTGCGCAACCAGTGGGACACCCTGCAGCTCAAGCGAGCCAATGCCGAACAAGACAAGACCCAGCGCCATGGTGCGTTGAGCAACCTGGCTGCCGCCCAAGCAGCGGCCAAAGCCATCAAGCAATCTGGAGCCGTGAGCTATGACGATGACACACCGCTGTGAGGTGACCCCCATGGGGAATGCGTTGGTGTCCCAGGATGGTCTGGGAGTGACAGACCGAATGGCGGTATTCCTGGCTGACGAGCTGTTGCCCATGATGGCCGGATTGTGGCCTGCCAGCACAGCCCAGCTGAACGCCAATGCCAATGGCTCGGCCATGGCCTACGGGTTGGTGCTAAAGGGCCATAGCCCAAAGGCTATCCGTGATGTGGTTCTGGGGATGGGGTCAGATTCTTCTCGAATTTATGCCCCTCGCCCGGGCGAGATACGGGATGCATTGGGGAAGGGCCAAGCCGCTACTGGCGTGACGGTATCGATGGCCGCCCTGGCGATGGTGGTAAAGGTTCGGCAGCTGCGAGGGGAGATCAGCGATGGAGAGGCCGCGTTGGCTGCTGAGGTTTCAGCGGAGGCAAACATGGCCAGAGCCAAGGGTGTGACTGTGACCGGGAGGATCGGCTGATGGAGGTGGTGCTGATTGGTCTGGCCGTGCTGCTGGCGCTGACCATGATTGGGTTTGCCGTGTTGAGTGATGGTGCCGAGTGGGTGAACGCTGATCCTGACTGGGTTGGTGGTGATTTGGGGCTGGCAGATGCCAGCAGAGAACTGAGAGAGCTAGCCGCCCAGGTGCGGAAGGAGAGTGAGAGACATGGGTAAGTTACTGGTGGGTGTGATGGTTTCGGCGGCGATTGTGATCTTCTTGGTTGCTGCGTTTACTGCTCCGGCTCATGCGGCGGTTTCGCATGAGGAGTATCTGCAGGGTGCAGTGAGCATTGTTGGCTCTGTACTCCTGTTCTGGGCGGTTCTGCTATGCCCTGGGCTGATAGTGCGATTCATCCTGGTGGCACTGAGGCGCTTAGCGCTGTTGGTACTGCTCTGCATTGCCATGCTTGGCCGTTGGGTTATGGCGCTAGACCACTGGTTGGCCAGGGCCTACCGCTGGGCGTTGCCAAAGGCGGAGGTGGTCAATGGACGCTAAGACACTTCCGCTTTATCAGCCGGCTGTTGAGTGCTGTGAAGATCAGCGCCCTATTGAGCTGTTGGGCCGCAAAGTCTACATAGCCGGGCCAATGACTGGGTACCCAGATCTGAACCGAGCGTCATTCTTCGCTGCAGAGGAATACCTCAAGGGTCAGGGGGCCCTGATCATGAACCCCGCTATCTTGCCGGATGGTTGGGAGCACCATGACTACATGAGCATCGCTATCCCGATGATGATGACCTGCAACACGGTGGCGTTCTTACCGGGATGGCGGGAGAGCAAGGGGGCCAATATGGAGTTCACCCGTTCTCAGGCATTCGCGCTGGTTCAGGTGTCTCTGGATATGGGCAAGCCTGTGGAAGGTAAGCCTTGGGTGCGTGGCCATAAGGCGCTGTTGGCGTAGGGGGTAGTCATGGATCTGATGCATTTTGACAGTGAGCAATTTGGCCTGGTGCGGATCGTAGCAGATGAGGTGGGGGAGCCGTGGTTTGTTGCCATGGATGTAGCCGAGGCCCTTGGCTATAGCGATACGGAGGCGATGACCCGCCGCCTGGATGATGACGAAAAGCAAAACCGACATCTTGTAGGTTTTGGGAATCGAGGTGTGACTGTCATCAATGAGTCCGGGTTGTTCTCAGCCATCCTGGGTAGTAGCAAGCCAGAGGCCAAACACTTCAAGCGTTGGGTTACTGGTGACGTGCTTCCTTCCATCCGCCGGCATGGTGGCTATATAGCCGGGCAAGAGCAGGATGATCCTGAGCTGATCATGGCCAAGGCGCTGCAGGTTGCCCAGTCGGTGATCGTCCGCAAGACAGCAGAGCTTGAGCATGCCAAGAAGACGATAGCCAACCAGGCCTCGGCGGTTGAGTTTGCCAAGAAGATTGCCAGTGCCGAGAAGGGTGTCCAGATCAGCAACTTTGCCAAGACCCTGGGCCTGGGGCCGCTAAAGCTGTTCGACCAGTTGAGGGATATGCGGATCCTGATGGGTGGCAATGGCCATCGACGCAACCTTCCGTTTCAGGAGTATCTGGATCGTGGCTATTTCTCTGTGCGGGAAAGTCACTACGAGGCGAACGGCGAAACCCGTTTGAGCTTTACCCCGTTGATCACCGGCAAGGGCCAGCAGTGGCTAACCACCAAGCTGATCGAGGCTGGGGTATTGAAGGGGGTGGCAGCGTGAGCGGTCATTATGAAGATGAGCGCGAGCTGGCCGCCCTGTGTGAAGTAAAGGTTCACCCTGGGTTCGGGGGACCGATGCGGGCCGTCCCACGGCGTTTGAAGGTGAGCTCTCCAGACATCAAGGCAAACAGACCTGCCCCCTATCGTAAACAGAGAGGGCGGTAATGATGCTGGCGCCGTTGACTCCAGAGGATGTGGTGCGAACGCACTGGCATATAAAAGGTTATGGCCTATGTCAGCAGCTGGCAGATGGGATGGTCACACAAGAGCAGATCAGGAAAGAAGTCGAGCAATGCCCGGTAGAGCACCAGGAGTATTTCCGGCACTGGCTAAACCACTATCGGCAGCAGTTTAAGGCGGCAAGAGCATGTCAGAGAGGTGGAGCAGGCACTCAATCAGGCTCGAAAAGCACCGGATGCCGGAGGTAACCATCCGGGATCGGATAGAGCTGGAGAGGAAGGCATTAAAGGTCGCATCGCTTTACATGTCGATGCTCTATGGGTTGTCGAGTGGCAAGAAGGCGTTTTTTGTGGAGAAGGTCCGCGAAAAGCTGCGTGAAATGATGGGGGAGAAGCAGGGTGC
Organism: Pseudaeromonas sp. HNCC25DJ180; assembly: GCF_055413345.1. Taxonomy (NCBI): domain Bacteria; kingdom Pseudomonadati; phylum Pseudomonadota; class Gammaproteobacteria; order Aeromonadales; family Aeromonadaceae; genus Pseudaeromonas; species Pseudaeromonas sp. HNCC25DJ180. Next base: position 148,116 of record NZ_JBVAYF010000009.1, on the reverse strand, counting down.
AGGCAGTTCTGGCAACAGCGGTACCGGTGAATGAGTTGGGGTTGTTGGTCCTGAAGCTGGGTCAGCAGTTGCAGCTTGTCGGCAAGGGTAGGGTAGTGGTGGCCCCGGCGCCGGCCACTCTCGATGCTCATCAGCCTGGGCTGGTCGAGCTCTCAGCTTTTGCTGAGTCACCATTGCAAGAAGATCTGCGCCTGGATGCCATTTGGCAGGCCCTGACTAAGGGCAGTGACTGGAATAAGAATGGGCTGCGCAACTTCGTTACCCATGGATGCGGATGCCAGATCGGCGGTGATCATTGCCACAAGGAGATCATCACCCGGCAGGTTGGCAGCAGCTGGGTGAGGCTGTGCTGGATCCACGATCATGACATCGGGAATGGTGAAGAATTGGCGGTGCTGGCCAGGCGGAACCAGGCGGCCTACTGGCTGAGTCGGGTTAATGCTGAGCTTGGACACCCGGCCGCTCATGCCCTGACCATGCCTGAGTTGTGCTGGTGGATGACTATGTCTGGGTGCATCAATCTGCTGCCAGATACCGTGGCCAGGGAGGTGCTGGGGCGTCCAGAATCCGGATTGGTTCGCAAGCCACTGGGGTTCAGTGATACCGATGACCGGTATTTACCGCACCCGGGCGATCAGCTGCAGTGCATGGCCAAGCCGGTTCGGGAGTTGGTAGTAGATGCTGAGCCCCCTGCTCGATTGATGTTACGGCCAAAGCCGATGGTGTGGACCTGTGCCAACTACACCCGATATGTGAAGGCTTTGCCGTGTGTGGTATGCGGGGCCCAGGCCGATGATCCGCATCACCTGATTGGGCATGGGCAGGGGAAGATGGGCGGCAAGGCCCATGACCTCTTCGTTATCCCTATGTGCCGGCAGCACCACGATGAACTGCACCGGCATGTTGCCGGGTGGGAGCGTAAACACGGCAGCCAGCTGCAGCACTTGGTCGCCACTCTGGATAGAGCATTGAAAGAGGGGGCCTTGGTTTGAGACACCTAGAAGATCAGCACCAAGCGGCCCTGTTCAACTGGGCCAGGGTGAAGAGAGTTGATGCCGGTGGAATGCTGGCTGACTACCTGTATGCCATCCCAAATGGCGGACGCCGGGATGCCAGAGAAGGGGCGCGAATGAAGGCGCAAGGGGTTAAAGCAGGGGTTAGCGATCTGCACCTGCCGATCCCGGTGGCTGGTAGTCATGGCCTGTGGATTGAGATGAAAGCCCCAAAGCCAGCGCAGGCTCGTGTCAGCGCAGAGCAGAAGGTCTGGATTGAGAAGATGAAAGCCTTGGGACATGAGGCGGTTGTGTGTCGCGGGTTAGATGAGGCCAAGGCGGCCATCGAGGCCTATTTGAGCAGGGGAGTGGTGGCATGAATGTGGCGATGGTGTTGGCGGGACTGACCCCCAGAGCAAAGCAGATTGACGGTATGGGGTTTGGTGGAGAGCCAGTATGGGACTTTGCCGATCGGGTGGGGTTGCTTAAAGGGCTCAAGGGTCCGGCGCTCGACTGGGCCTATTACCGCTACTGTGGCCACGAGGCCAAGCTGCTGCCTGTGGTGCGTTATCTGCAGATGAGCATCGACTTGTTTTGCGGCATTAACCGTTACCGCCTCAAGCGTGAAACCAGAGCTGGGCTGGTGGAGGTAGCCCTGCAGGAGTATATGGCCCCGATCTGCAATATCTGTGACGGTGCTGGTAAGGTTCATACAGGTGGCTATGTTCCTGTGGTCAACAAAGGAGGCCATGCGGAGTTCAAAGAAGGGATGGGTGATTGCCCTCGATGCCATGGCACTGGGCGCCCAAGGATGTCACAACGGGCGATGGCGGCAGCGTGTGGGATTGATCATAAGGGGTGGGGGGCTTCTCATGATGCAGTGATTACAGAAGTTGGCAGGATTATTGCCGAGATGGATACTCATGTTCATGTCATCGCCGTGAAATGTGCGGCTGCATAATGCGTGTCACATAACTGATAAATGCTATCGTCATAAATTTGGTCTCTGGTATTGAAAGTGAAGGCTATCCCTGAGATAAAGGATGCAAGGTTTCACGGATGAAAACCTATCTTGAATCGGTGGCACTCATTGTGTATGATGCGGCCCCCTCTGAGTGATATGTGAACAGTTGTTCTTAGTTGTTAACTGTGTACTAAGCTCTAACTATAGGGACTTGGAGATGTGATATGAAAAAAGCCACTCACAATATGACTGATCCCATGATCGCTAGAGCTCGCCGTTCAAACGAATTTGGGGCTACTTTCAGTGGTCAAATGTCGCGTGACGAGGTTATGGCAAAGTGCATGGCCATTCAAGCCAAGGCGCGCAAGGCGCAAGGCCTTCCTGTTGAGATCGAGAACTTTAGCGAGCTTTCCTCATCCGTATGAGCAGTGTAGAGCTAGTTTTGTAAAAATTATCCACAAGTTTCTTCAGTTATCCACAGATAATCCATTTGTTAAAATCCATACTGCCTAGTTAAAATATGCCTCATATTCTATATGTGAGGCTCAGGCATGCCCGTAATTGTTCATTTTCACACCAGCTTTGTCTATGGAAGGCTAAATAGTGATTCCTTCAAGGACATGCCGCACCTAGATTCTCATGAGATGGGGTCGCTAGTTGACTTCATAACCAAGTGCCTGAGTGGCGATTCTCTTCCTGGCCGGAATAAGAGAAGCTGGGTAAATGGATCTGGTGGGGTTATACCTGGTGGTGATGGGTACAGAGCGGCTAATGTTTGGCATTACCATGCTGGGCCACATATAGATACCGGAAGGTATGGAACGAAAAATATTAGGCATGAGAACTTGGGCCCGATGACATCGCCGGCAGTGATCCACTACACATGGCGCGGAATGATGCATAAAGAGCTTGTTGTCCTTGGCTTCTCTCCATGCCATAACCCGTTCCCTGCATTTTCTGACAAGAAGAATGCGGTCAGAAACAGATCTAGAATCGGTGGTGTCTATAGTGACAATGTATTGATTGATGCTTCTGAATTTTGCGGTGCATAATTGCGAAAAACACAACATGCTGATGTTGTATAGTTGAAACTCCCCAAATTTAGTGCTTAAATTCCCATGCTGCGGTTTTTCCGCTCTGAACCCACCTAGTGTGGGTTTTCTCATTTCTGAGCCCTGACGTTTGTCGGGGCTTTTTCATTTGTGGCCCCGCCGGGGTGGTGGATATGAAGATGCCGAACAGAGACCCTGGCCTGTTGGCCTTCATGCTGAGCTGGATTGGCGCACACCAGCCGACTATTTACGGCGCCTGTCTTGCGTTGGTCACGGCCTACATCCGGGTAACCTACTCTGGTGGTACGTTGCGGCAGCGTGTTCTTGAGTCATTGATGTGTGGCGCTATTAGCTTGTCGTTGATGAGCGCGATGGAATGGATTGGGGTTCCTACCTCAGCCAGCGGGTTCATTGGTGGGATGGTTGGTTTTCTCGGAGTGGATAAGCTCCGGTCTGCTGCAGAGCTGTTCCTGACAAAGAAGGTGGGCGGCGATGGCCAGAGTTAATGAACATCCGAATGTGGTCGCGTTCCTCGATATGTTGGCGTGGAGTGAGGGGACGATAGGCAAAGGAGATGACGGGTATAACGATATCGTTGACCCGGCGGGTTTCTTCACTGACTACAGCAAGCACCCGAACCTACTGGTTCAGGTTAATGCAAAGATTAAGTCCACCGCGGCCGGGCGCTATCAGTTGCTGGCTCGCTACTACGAGCCGTACCGCAAACAGCTTGGCCTTTCGGATTTCTCCCCGGTCAGCCAAGACAAGATCGCTATCCAGCAGATCAAGGAGCGAAATGCCTACGGGTTGATTAAGTCGGGGCAAGTCGAGCAGGCCATTAGTCGCTGCTCCAACATATGGGCCAGCCTGCCAGGTGCCGGGTATGGCCAGCGTGAGCATAAGGTCGGTGACCTGATAGCCAAGTACATTGAGTTCGGTGGGTCAATACCATGATTGAGATAGCCAAGCGTTGGGCCATCATCGTGCTGCTTATCCTGGTGGCAATCGCTGTGCTGATCATCATGGCCATGCGTGTAGAGACTACCGCTCTTCAAGGGCAAGCCCAATCACTTCAGCAGGCCAACCAAACCATGCTTGATGCCGCGACTGCCAATGCTGCGGCTATCAAGACCAAGAGCGAAGACACTAAGGCAAACGATCAGATAACAGTAGGCAAGCGAGCTGCTGTTGCTGCTGTTAGCAGCCAAGCAAGGAGAGATCAGCGTGCTATACAGCAAGCACTGTCTACTGAGTCATGCGCTACTGTGCGCTTGCCTGCTTCTGCTATCAGCCTGCTCCGCTCCTCAGGTAGTGACGCGGGTGCAAGTGGAGACCATGCTGCCTCCGGCCGACCTTATCCCTGAATGTGCAGAGCCTGAGTTCCTAGGGCTCACCTACGGAGATGCGGTAGATCATGCCGAAGTGCTGCAAGGCGCATTCGCTGTGTGCCACAAGGAGATTGATGCCCTAAATGAGTGGGTCGCGCAGCATCGCGATACGGACAAGCGATAGTGGATTCTGCAATGAATCGGATTTGAGCGGGTCCCTCCGGCGGGTGCCCCCATTACGGGTGCGCGGACGCGCAGTGAGTCGCTACATATGAGCGCAAAAAAATACCGTTTCCTTCCTTCCTATCTTCGAGCATAAATCGATGCCGCGATTTGTTAACAAAACAGAGCTTTCTGAGCTGATAGATGTTGATGTCAGAACCCTGTCAAACTGGCAAAAGCAGGGCATGCCGATAGCTGTCGAGGGTGGCAGAGGCCGTGAAAACATGTACTCCATCAAAGATGTGATGGAGTGGTTCGCAGATAGGAAATGTGAGCCGCTGAATAGTCGTATTCAGGATCTTTCTGATTCCCATATTACTGAGTTCCCTGAGGGGACTATCGAATACGAGAATCACCGGCTTACCAGGGCCAGGGCTGATGCACAGATATTGGCTAACCAGAAGGCCACAAAAGAGGTGGTTGAAACCGCTTTTGCCATGTTTGTCTTGTCGAGAATTGCAGCCCAGATAGGCAGCATCCTTGACACTGTCCCTCTCAACGTTCGCCGCCGGTTCCCTGAACTTGAGACTCGGCATATCGAGCATATTAAGCGGGAGATCGTTAAGGCGCAGAACATCGCTGCTGCCTTAGACGGCATGCTTCCGGAGTTGCTCGATGAATATATCGCAGGTTCAGGCTGACAGCTTAAGCAAGCAGCTCGGCGCTGGCCTGACTGCACTTCACAGGCCTCGCCCAATGACGGCTGTGGAGTGGATGAACGAGCACTACTATCTGCCGGTGGAGTCATCCTATCAGGAGGGTCGCTGGGAGACGCTGCCGTTCCAGGTGGCAATCATCAACAGCATGGGGAACGACGACATCCGGGAAGTAAACCTGATGAAGTCTGCCCGGGTTGGATACTCGAAAATGCTGCTCGGTGTGACAGCCTTCTTGCTGGAGCACAAAAAGCGTAACTGCTTGCTATTCCAGCCGACAGACGGTGATGCCGAGAACTTCATGAAGGCACACGTCGAACCGGCGATCCGGGATGTCCCGCGTCTCCGGGAGTTGGCGCCTTGGTATGGCAAGAAACACAGAGATAACACGCTCAGTGCGAAGCGGTTCACAAATGGCCGCGGGCTGTGGGTACTTGGTGGGAAAGCCGCAAAGAACTACCGAGAAAAATCCGTAGATGCTGTTATCTATGACGAGCTCGCGGCCTTTGACCCAGATGTTGAGAAAGAAGGCTCTCCCACGTTCCTGGGGGATAAGCGCATCGAGGGGTCGACGTGGCCTAAATCGATTCGTGGCTCAACCCCAAAAATTGCGGGCCAGTGCCAGATTGAACGGGCAGCGAGTGAGTCACCGCATCTGATGCGATTCCATGTCCCATGCCCTCATTGCGGGGAGCTACAGCACCTAAAGTGGGGCGGGCCTGATTGCGCATTCGGCATCAAATGGGATGGAGATGATCCGCGCACGGCGTTTTACCAATGTGAACACACCGGCTGCGTTATCAAGCAATCAGAGCTGGATCCTAAAGACGGCATCTGGATTTGTGATCGAACTGGGCTGCGCACCAAAGACGGCATCGATTGGTTTGATGAGCATGTGAAACCAACCGACACCCCGGAGTCAGTGACCTGGCATATTTGGACGGCTTACAGCCCATTCACCACCTGGGTGCAGATCGTCAAAGACTTCTTCAAGGCCAAGGCCGACCAGGGAAAGCTCAAGACCTTCGTCAATACCACTCTAGGGGAAACCTGGGAAGAAGAGACGGGAGAAAAGCTGGAATGGGAAGCCATCGCCGCCCGCCGCGAGGTCTGGAATGCACAAGTTCCGCATCGTGTTCTCTACTTAACCGCCGGGATCGATGTTCAGGACGACCGTTTCGAATATGAGATTACGGGTTGGGGCTCAGGGGAAGAACACTGGCCCATCGAATATGGCCGCCTGTTCGGCGATCTGGACCGACAGGAGATCTGGGACAAGCTGCGCGAGCAGCTGACCCGCAGCTTTACCCGTGCCGACGGTACCCAGCTAGACATCCGGATCGGCTGCATCGACTCCGGCGGTCACTACACCGATGAAGTGTATCGATTCTGTAAGCCACATCCTCACAGGTGGATCCCCGTGAAGGGCGCGAATGTCTACGGCAAGCCAGTAGCAACCATGCCGCGTAAGCGTCACCGTCGTGGTGTCTACCTTACTGAAGTAGGAACCGACAACGCCAAGGACATCATCTATTCCAGACTTGCGATGATACCGCCGAACCTGACGGATCCATGCCCTGGCTATCGCCATCATCCCATGGCGGACTGGGCTGATGAGGCCTACTTCAAGGGGCTCACCGCAGAGCGCAAGAAGCTGGAATTCATCAAGGGGCGGCGGGTATATCGATGGGAGTGCCCCAAGGGGGTTCGCAACGAACCACTGGATTGCGCCGTTTACTCTCTTGCTGCTATCCGAATTGGCGTTCAGCACTTCGGGCTCAACTTGAGCCAGGCTGTTGTCTCACCAGTACCACCGACTCCGGTGGAAAAACCAGAACCCACAGCTCAGGCCAGTCAGAACTCTGGCTGGCTTGGCAGTGTTAACCGAACGGGTTGGCTATGAGCGAAACAGAAATCAGAGAAATGCTGACCCGCTATATGCAGGCAGAGAAGGCTTTGCTGGAAGGCAAGAACATCATGTTTGGCAACCGAATGCTGCAGCGTGAAAATCTCGGCGAAATCCGCAAGGGGCGTCAGGAGTGGGAAACCAAACTGGCAAATTTCCAGCGCGGAGGGCGCTCTGGACCTGCGCTCGCTACGTTTAACTGAGGAAGTGATATGACCCTGCTGAATAAACTGGCTGAGGGCATCGAGCAGGCCATTGCTTCTGTAGCCCCTGGCTGGGCAGCAAGCCGGGCCTATCACCGACTGCTGATCAATGGCTATGAAGCTGCAACGCCAAGCCGGACCCACAAGGCCAGCCGTGAGCACAGAGCTGCGAATAATGCCATGGCAACAGCTGGACGTTCTCTGCGAGAGCAAGCCAGGTGGCTGGATGAGAACCACGACATCGTCATTGGTCTGCTGGACAAGATGGAAGAGCGGATCGTCGGATCAAAGGGCATTCAGATCGAGCCGCAGCCTCGAAGTGTTAGCGGTGAAGTGCTCACGGATCTGGCTGAGGAATTGCGCCGTCGGTGGGGGGCGTGGTCGCTCAAGCCTGAAGTGACTGGAACTTTCACTCGCCCCCAAATGGAGCGAATCGTTTTGCGGTCATGGCTCCGTGATGGCGATGTATTTGGCAAGCATATTCGCGGGTCGGTTCCGAACTACAAGCACTTAACAAATACCCCATATGCCATTGAGTTGCTGGAGGCCGACTTTGTTCCCGACCAGATGAACGACACCGGCAAGAACATTGTGCAGGGTGTGCAGCTCAATGGCTGGCGACGGCCTGTTGCGTACAACGTGTTGCTCGATCACCCGGGCGAGGCGACTGGGATCCGGTTCACGACCAAGTCTATCCCTGCAGAAAACATGATGCACCTGGCTCTGCGCAAGCGCCTGCACCAGGTTCGTGGCGTCAGCTTGTTGCACGGGATTATCACGCGCCTATCAGATCTGAAAGATGTGGAAGAAGCCGAACGTGTGGCAGCTCGCATCAGTGCCTGTTTAGCCTTCTACATCAAGAAGGGTGATGCCGAGTCTTATCAGGCCCCTATTGATGGAAACGCACAGGCTCCCCGAACTCTCAACATTGCGCCTGGGATGACGTTCGATGACCTGCGCCCTGGCGAAGAGGTTGGAACCATCCAGAGCAACCGACCCAACACAGGTCTCAACATCTGGCGGGAAGGGCAGTTGCGTTCCAGTGCGGCCGGCACCCGTAGTAACTATTCCAGCATCGCCCGCGACTATGACGGCAGCTACTCATCCCAGCGCCAGGAGCTGGTGGAGGGGTTCGAGGGGTATGCCGTTCTACAAGATGAGTTTGTGGCTATGTGGTCACGGCCCATATATCGCGCTTGGCTGGAGATGGAGTTGCTGACTGACCTGCAACTACCTGCCGATCTGGACCGGAGCTCCCTGATGGACGCCGTTTATCTGGCCCCAGTCATGCCATGGATAGACCCGGCCAAGGAAAGCGAAGGCTGGAAGGCCCAGATCCGAGGTGGCGCAGCCACAGAAACCGAGTGGATCCGCGCCCGTGGCCGCCACCCTGATGAGGTGCATCGGCAGCGAGTACAGGAACTCAAATTCAACCGTGATAACGGGATTGTCACTGACACCGATCCGGCTAACGACTCAGGAGCCAATACCAATGACCAAGGCAAGCAAGCTACTCAATCAGCTGATGGGAATCAAAGCGCAGGGCGCTCCCGTCAGCGGGGGAAGCAATAACTGGTACAGCATCTCGGCCGCTGTTGGCACTAAGCCCATCGAGATCGCCATTTACGACATCATCGGATACTGGGGCGTGTCTGCAAAATCCTTCTTGGATGATGCCAAGGCAAAAGGCGTTTTTGATGCCAAGACCCTAAACCTGCGCATTCACTCACCGGGTGGTGATGTCATGGACGGCTTGGCCATCTACAACACCCTCAGCCGTCTATCAGCCCGCATCGACATCTACATCGATGGCATCGCGGCCAGCATGGCCTCCGTCATTGCTTGTCTGCCCAATGCTACGGTCCACATGCCTGAAAACGCCTGGATGATGATCCATAAGCCGTGGGGTGGGGCATGTGGTAATTCAGATGACATGCGAGAGACCGCTGACTGGTTGGATCGCAATGAGGCCATGCTGCTCTCCATCTACGAAAAGAAAACCGGAAAGTCCCGCGAGGAGCTTGCCGCCATGCTCACCGAAGAAACCTGGCTTGATGGCGCTCAAGCCGTTGATCTGGGTTTTGCCAATATCCTGGAAGCGCCGCTGCAGGCTGCTGCCGCTATCAACCCCAACCGCATGAAGGAGTTCGCCAACATGCCAAGCTCTCTGAAAAACCTCATTGCCCCGCGTGGTAATGCTAATCAGCCTGCACCAGCTGCCACTCCGGCTACTGTTCAAGCTGCCGTTACTACACCGCAAAACGCGGCCGCTGTTTTGGACGAGAACGCGATTCTCGCTCGCTTCCAAGCTGCTGAAGCTTCCCGGCGTGGTGAGATCACCGACCTGTTCGCCCTGGCCGGTAACCGATTCCCCGAACTGCAGGCCGAGTGCCTGACCGATATGGCCACGACCCCGGCGCAGGCCAAGGCTAAGATCATGGATGCGCTGGGCAAGGATACCAGTCCTGCAGGTGTTGCTGCTGCCCACATCCGCGCCGGGAACGGCAACATCGTTGGCGATTCCGTCAAGGCGTCCGTTCTGGCCCGTGCCGGGTTGGCTGAGCGCCAGGCTGATAACGCCTACAACTTCATGAGCCTCCGTGAGCTGGCTCGCGCCTCGCTGGTGGATCGCGGTGTAGGTGTGGGTAGTTACAACCCGATGGAGATGGTCGGTCTGGCATTCACCCACTCGACCTCTGACTTTGGTACCATCCTGTTGGATGTCGCGCATAAGTCCATGCTCTCGGGTTGGGAAGAATCCGAAGAGACCTTCCAGAAGTGGACCAAGCGCGGCGAATTGGGCGACTTCAAGATCTCCCGCCGTGTCGGTATGGGTGAATTCAACTCTCTGCGACAAGTTCGTGAAGGGGCTGAGTACAAGTACATCACCCTCGGTGAGCGTGGTGAGCAGATTGCTCTGGCAACCTACGGTGAGCTGTTCTCCATCACCCGCCAAGCCATTATCAATGATGACCTGATGGCACTCACCGATATCCCTCGCAAGATGGGTATGGCGGCCAAAGCCACCATCGGTGATCTGGTCTATGCGCTGCTGGTCGCCAACCCGGCGCTCAAGACCGATAACAAGGCAATCTTCCACGCCGATCACAAGAACCTTCTGACCAGTGCCTATTCTGCGCTGAGTGTTGATGCACTGGATGCTGGCCGCACCAAGATGCGCACTCAAAAGACCGATGGCGCAACCGGTCGTACCCTGAATATCCGTCCAGCCTATGTGCTGACTCCAATTTGCCTGGAGTCCAAGGCCAATCAGCTGATCCGCTCCGCTTCCGTACCAGGTGCTGATGCGAACAGCGGCATCGACAACCCGATCCGCAACTTTGCCGAGGTTATTGGTGAGCCGCGCCTGGATGATGCCAGTACCACAGCATGGTACCTGGCAGCTTCCCAGGGCTCTGACACCATTGAGGTTGCTTACCTGAACGGCGTGGATACCCCGTACATGGAGCAACAACAAGGCTTCACGTCAGATGGTGTTGCCACCAAGGTGCGTATCGATGCCGGTGTGGCCCCGCTCGATTTCCGCGGCCTGGTCAAGGCCAACGGTGCTTAATCCTCTGGCGCTACGGCGCCAGCCTAATACTCCTGTTGAGGGATACTGAAATGGCAAAGAACTATGTGAGTGATGGGAATGCGGTAACCATGACCGCCCCGGCTGGTGGGGTTGTCTCCGGTACCCCGGTGAAGATTGGCGCCCTGGTTGTCATCCCCTTGGTTACTGCGGCGGCTGGTGAAAAATTCACTGGTCGAACTCGTGGTGTATGGCTCCTGCCTACTACTTCCGGCCTCACTGCTGGATCGCTTGTGAAGTGGGATGCCGGCACCGGTAAGCTGGTAGCTGACTCCGCCAAAGATGCGGATGACTTCGGCAAGCTGCTCACCGATGAATCTGGTGGTTACGCAGAAGCAATGCTCACCCAATAATGGAGAGGGGGCTCGCCCCCTGACGCCATGTCTATATTTGATGACGCTTTTTCCACTGCAGTTGCTGTATTGAACGACGCGTTCAGTGATCCCGCTGTATTTGAGCCACTATCCTCACCAGGCTCGGCGTTCCCAGTCAGTGTTGTTGTAAATCGAGACGTTCACAGCATGGAGAGCATGGCCGGCGCTGTTGGTGTGGCGATTGAGTTGTCATGGCGTAGTGGCTCAGTTGAGAGCCCGAAAGAGGGGGTCTTCACCATCACCAAAACGGGTGAAAGATTCAAGGCTCGAGAGCTGGTGGGTGATGATGGGTTTTGGATTACCTATCGAGTGTATAAAGCATGATCGAGCAGATTGGGCTGGCTGACGCCATCGAAAATTTATCAGAGTTGCCAGTCTCTATCCGGTCTGCATTGGCTCGGGCGGTGAACAATGTGGTCCCATCGGCATACTCGCTCTCAGTTGAGAAGATCACCTCTCAAGTCGCGCTAACCCCTAGTTATGTCAAGGGGCGGCTATACATCTCACAGCGAGCAACAGCAACCGATCCACTGGCGGTCATCTCTGGCCGGGTTCGGTCTACCCAGCTCCGGCGCTACCAAGGGAAACAGCTTTACACGCAGGCAAAGTTGCCAGGGAAAAAACGGCTGGCGGGGGTATCTGTGCGTGTTAAGGCTGGTGGCAACACCAAGGTTCTAAATCATGCCTGGCTCATCAAGCTCAAATATGGCGAAGCAGATGCAAAATTGGGCCTAACCATGGGGATAGCCCAAAGAACAGGCCCCAACAGGAATGACTTTAAGATCCTGTATGGGCCATCCGTTGATCAAGTGTTCCGTGATGTGAAGGACCAGATTAGGCCAGATGTTCAGAGCATGCTGGCTGACGAATGGATGAAGCAAATGAAGGATGGGATATGAGCGAAATTAGCACCTTTGCCAACACCTTAATATCCAGGTTGTGCGATTCAGGCTTGAATGCAAAACGCGGGTTCTTGGCTCAGTTTGTTGATGACATACCAGCGTATCCATTCATTGCACTTCAAACCGGCAAGGATCTGAATTGCAAGCCAACTGATAAGACGGTGACTGCAGATAGGAGCCTGCTTTTGCTCATTGCCGTATCTTCAGGAGCTGGTCAGGATGATGAAATGGATAGTGCATTGCTGTCCGTTCGCCGATCACTGTTTAAAGGGCGCCGATTGCTGCATCTAGGTGATAAACCAACTGATGGTCGGTTCACTATTGGCGATGCCGAGTTCTTTATCCCAGAGGGGGCAGATCATCTCTATGTCTGCCAACTGCAGATATCCATTCAGTACACCGATATTTTGTAACACCTAATCACCACCCATCCAACAAAGCCCAGCCATAGCGCTGGGCTTTGTAATTTCTGCGTCACCTAAAAGGAACGAACTATGCCATTTGTCGATTCAGGCCTGCTGCTGGCGGGCGATGTTTTTATTGCCGAAGTTCTGACTGGTGGAAGTTATGGGCCCATGGTTGGCCCCATCAACGTCACCGAGTTGCAGGCCACCCCTCCGACTACTGAAGAGAAGTCCAGGTCATCCAACAAGAAGTCCAGCTTTGGCCAGACCCTTGATGCCGTGCAAGTTCCCAAAGATCCGGCCAAGTTGAGTATCAAGTGGGATACCGCGACCAAGTCGCTGCTGGCTGATGCCATCGCTGGTAAATCGACCGCCATCTCCACTAACGTGGTTACGATTACTGATGAGGCAGTTACGCTAACCACTGCCGGATTCATCGAGCTTGCTAACCAGAATCTGGATACGGTCGGCTGGACGGTGAAGAAGACCTCGGATAGCACTGTGCTGGTGGAAGGCACTGACTATGAAGTGAACCGCGCCATGGGTCTGATCTCGGCCTTGAATGCCGGCGCGGCCGTAGCGGTGAAGGTCAGCTATAAGACCAAGGCAGTCACGGGCACCCGCATCACTGGGGCAACCGAGATCACCAAGACCCGCCGGATCCTGGTTGATGGCATCAACCAGGCTACCAATCAGAACGTGCGCGTGGTTTTCGAGAAAGTGGCATTTACTGCCAAGGGTGCCACTGACCTGATGAAGGGTGACTTCGTTGATGGGCAGTTGGAGGGGACACTGATCACCCCATCCGGCAAAGACTCCCCATGGTCGATGATCATCCTGGATTAACCTCAAACTCCATAAAACACGAAGGCCCAAGCTGCTCGTAACAGGTTGGGCCTTCTAGTTTCCACCTTGCACACCAAGGGAGGGCTTGGCCATGACGATAAATTCATCTCCCTGGCTGCGATTTTGCGCTGGGATAGCATTACTAATTATTGCCGTTGCGGTAGCGGGATTGATCATCACTCCGTTTGTCCACGCTATCCGCTGGTGGTAACCAGCAACTCACCAATCTGCACCCGCTTTTTGCGGGTTTTTTATTGCCGCTCGCACGGCACAAATTCCGCAGAACCTTTCAGGATGGACCTTGAGGAACCGGCTATGGCTGGTGCGCCTCTGTGGGGCCGGAATTCCTGTGCGAACAAGGTCCATCACTAAAAGGAAGCACCGTTTAAATGGCAAACAACAACGATATTCAACTGCGCATCGTTGCGCTGATCGACGGGCTGGTTGAGATAGCCAAACTCACTAACGAAGTGGATGCCCTAGGCGGCCAAACAGCAGAGTCTAGCGGTAAGGTAGAGCAGTTGGTTACCGAACTGGACCGGCTGCGTCAGCAAGATCAGCTGATTGACAAATTCCAGACCCTGAAGCGTGAGACCTCTGGCCTCAGTGGCACCCTGGATGATGCTAGGGTGCGAGCTACATCTCTGGGGAAAGGCCTGGCCGACTCCAAAAAAGCTGTTTCCGAGTCAAACTCAGAGTACAAAGCGAGCAAGACGGCTACCCAGGCCCTGGCTGATGAGTGGCGTCTGGCCAAGCTACAGGTTGACCAACTTGCCAAGGGCATAAAGGAAAGTAACGCCCCAACAAAAGAGCAGCGAGCCGAACTCAAAGCAGCTAGAGCTGAGGCTAAGCAACTTGGTGATCAGTATCGGGAGTCTGCTCGTTCTACGTCTGCTCTGGCGAGCGGGCTGAACTCTGCAGAGAAGGCTCTAAAGCAGCAAACTCGTGAATTCAGCGCTGCTCGTAAAGAAGTAAACCAGCTTGATGATCAATACATCAAGCAGAGCGGCACCCTGAATGGCCTCCGCACCCAACTGCAGCAGTCGGGCCTGAATACCAAGCAGCTTGCCGCAGAACAACGCGCTCTCAAGGACGCAACAGCAAACGCTGAGCAAGAGGCACAAAAGCTTGCTGCAGAATTGCGGGTGCAGGCAGGAGATCAGAAGTGGCTGAATGAGCAATTAAACGCCGGTGAGCGTGAGCTCAAGCAGTATGAGTCAGCAGCCCAACAAGCCAGAGGATCTACTAAGACCTTGGGCGATGAGGCCAATTCAAGCGCCAGCAGCTTCTTTGGGTGGGCGAAGGGAATTGCGGCAGCAGCAGTTGCATTTTTGTCTATTGATAGAGCAAAGGATGCGATTGTTGAGCTAGTTAGCACGGCTTCTGATATGGACATCATGCAAGCGAATGCCAAGAGGGCCGGACTTGAGTTTAGTGCGCTCAGCCAGTTCGCGGCTGATACCAGCCTTCAGCTTACTGAGGTAATGGATGTTGCGATCAAGACCAAAAATTATGGTCTTGATCCTATGTCTGGTGCGCTCCAGGCTGCAACAGATGCCGCATCTGCCAGTGGAAAAGGCTATGAGCAGGTCGATGGTATTCTCACCGCCCTTGGTCAGGCGTATACCAAGACAAAACTGCAGCAAGAGGAGATGAATCAGTTAGCTGAGCGCGGGATACCAGCATGGACTCTATTATCCGAGGCCACAGGTAAAAGCATTCCCGAGCTTCAGGGCATGGCTTCTGCTGGAAAACTTGGGCGAGCAGAGATCGAGCTGCTGATAAAAGCGATCGGTAGCGAATACGCTGGTGCCGCCAAGGCGGCAATGAACAACACGAAAGGGCTAGCGTCTAACCTGGGTGATGAGTTTACCAAGGCAAAAGACGCAGTTGCTAGTGCTGGCCTAATGGATTTCGTTAATGATCAGCTTCGTGAGGTTACTGGTTATATTCAGCAATTGCGCCAGGATGGGACACTTACTGAGTGGGGGCGTGATATTGCATCTACGATGCAGGCCATTGGTGATTACACTAGGTATGCAGTAAGTACTATTAAGCTGATCGCGCCAGAGCTAAAGGTCTTAGCTCAGGTATGGGTAGGTTTAAAGGTAGCAAAATGGCTGTCTGATTTAAAAAGCCTAAGCAGTGGATTTACATCACTCAGCATTGAAAGTGGTGAGTCAGCTAAATCAATAACCAAATCAGTTTTAGCATCTGATCTCGCGGCTTCATCATTTGGTCGATTGAATCCAATGGTTAGGGTAGCCTCTGGATTAATTGGCACATTGAAGGCTGGTCTAATTGGGTTAGGTGCTAGCTGGGGCATTGAAAAAATCCTTGAGGCAGTTGACGCCTATCGGCAAATGCGTGATGCCCAAGAGGCAGCAGAAAAATCACAGCAAGTGGCAATATCAACAGGCCGCCAGTTAAAAGACAAATTTGCAGAAATATCGAAAGAAGTTGGCATCACTATCACCAACCTGGATCAGTTCGACCAGTTGCTGGCTGATGGTGCAATTCACTTGGATGCCGCATCTGGCCTGTATAAACGAGGTGCAGAAGGCATAAAAAATCTTGGAGCTGCCGCAGCTGAGGCGGCCCCAAAGGCCACAAAATTCTATGACAACCTGGAGGCCTTGCGGAAAAAGCTCACTGAGTTGAAGCCTGGTAGTGATGAGGCGGCCAAGGTCGTTACAGATATGTTTGGAGAAATGGAGGCTGGAAGCAGAAAAAGCGTCAGCTTCATTATTTCTCAGCTTACTGAGATGGAAAAGAAAGGCGAAATTACAGGGAAGGCGCTTGATTCTGGAATTGGTTCTGCTATTCGTAATTTGAGTGCCAAGGAATTAAATCAGTTTCAAAATAGCCTGGCTGAGGTTGGCCAGAGAATGGATGATGTTGGAAGTAAGGCCCGCAGCACTGGCGATAAATTAAACACTGAATTATTTAGTCGTCTAGGAGTTGACCTGCAAGAAATGCGGACTGGCTTTACTGAAGCTGGAATTCACTCGATTGATATATTTGGTCAGATAGCTACAAGTGGTAAAAACTCATCATCAGAGATAAGAGCTGCATTTGTTAAGGCGATTGATTCAGCCGCCACAAAAAAAGAAGCTGACCAACTGATATCTATTTATCAGGAAGCTGGTAAAAGTGGTGCCGTATCCATGCAGGATATTCAGGCTGGCATGGATAGAAGTGTCGGGAAAACGAAAGAGTTAACAACCTCAACGGGTTCGCTTGGTGCTGCTTATACTGACTTAAATGTGTTGTCTGCCGAGGCACTTAATAACCTAGCAGCCAGGCACAAGGCATCATTTGACGAGATTACTAGTTCTGGTGCTAGCCTGGATAGGCAGCGTCAGGCCTTCTTAGCCTACGCAGAAGCTGAGCTCAAAGCAGCTCAGGCAAGTGACCGATATGCCGATGGTGCTCTCTCTGCCACGGCCGCCTCCCTCGGGTTATCAAAAGAGTTTGCAGCCCTACAGCAATCTACTGCCAGTGTCGGCAGTGAGGCCCTGATCACCGCTGGTGCGCTCGATACGTTATCTGGGTCGGCGAATAACGCCGCGACTGCTATGTCTGCGGCCGCAACCAGATCAAAGGAGATGCAGGACGCCAGCACTGCGGCGGCAGAGGGGGCAGGCGCTGCATCCGAATACATGTCGAATTACACCAATGACCTGCAGACGTCACTACGTGAACTGAGCCCCCAGGCTGAGCACATGATGACGAACATGCTTGGCATCAGCTCAAGTACGGTGAGTGCCGGTTCGGCCATCGATACCCTCACGCAAAAGTTGGATGCCAACTATGCGCAGTGGAACCGCATCAGTATGTCCGTCACCCTCGACGACATACAGGGCCGGATCAAAGAGGTTGGCGAGGCATATCTCATGTCAGAACGCGCCTACTTACAGCAGGCCATCGCTGCAGAGCAGATGCGAGAGCAGTTGTCCTCTGCCAATGGGGTTACCGCACAAACCATCAAGCACGCCGAGTCACTAGCAAATAGCATGGACATGCTTGATGCGCAAACCCTGTCTGGGTTGCGCTCCGCGATAGACTCGGCCCGGCAGAAGATGCAGTCACTGGAATCGAGCGCTAAATCAACGCTCAACAGCCTGCGTGATGAACTGGATCAGTACAACAACAACCTCGACGCCGTAGAGCAGCGCCGCTATGAGAGCCAGATAGCGGATATCCAGGCCAAGCTGAATGAGGCTCAAGCCCTGAAAGATCAGACTGCTGCAACCGACTATCAGGATGCGTTAAGTCTGGCCAATACCCTGCATCAGAAGAAGATGCAGGACATTGCTGACGAGGCGGCCGCGGCGAAGAAAAACCAGCAATCCACGGCAGCTGCGAACACTGATACAGCCAAGGTAACTACGCCATCCGCAATAACCCAAGCCGACACCACGCCAACTCAGGTCATCCAGATCAACATGTCGAATGGCAGTACGGCAACAGTGTCTGCAGATAAAACCAACTCCACTGCACTGAAGGACATTCTCCAGCAGCTGCAACTACATGCCCTACGGTCGTAACCATGATCACTCTTGATGGAATTGAACTCCCAGATGAATTGCTCTGGGAGGATGAATTTTCGTGGGCGCCTGCCGCCCAGATCATCACACCAACCTTAACCGGGGTGCCGTTTATCGAAGATTCTGCGGCACCAGGTTGCCGGCCCATGACGCTGATCCATGACAACAAGGCTTGGGTAACCAGGGCCCAGCTCCGGCAACTGAAAAACAAAGAGACTGCGTTGGGTGGGTCGATGGTTCTGGCCATGCATGACGGCAGCCACTACCGAGTGGGTTGGCGACGTGACCCTCGTGGCATCGATGCCACGCCGATTGTTAATTATGCCGATCCGACTGACTCGGACTTTTACACCATCACATTGCGCTTCACCATTCTGGAGACTCTTCAATGACAACTGGCATCTTAGAGGGAGATATCAAGCTGCTAGCCTCTGCTCGTTTAGCCGATACCGATGATGGTGGTGGGCGGATGACGGGTATTGAAGTGGCCACTGGCCAGCACAATACCGTAGTGCCGGATATTAGCGACATTGACCGGGCCTATGGTCGGGTGAACCTGCGGGAGCTGTTCCTGGCGGTAGAGACCGATAACACCGATGTCTACTACGGCTCTCATATCATCGTCAGCCAGCCGCCTGCTGACCCCAATGTATCCATCACCCTGTTTGCTACTGGGGGGCATTTTGATGAGCGGGTAGTTGCTCAGGATCTGGTGGAGAGCTACTTGGCCAGGGGGCCTCGCTGGCAGGGGTATCTCTACGATACCCAGCTTAAAGGGCAACGGGCTATCCGGTTATTTCAGCGCCGCCAGCAGCGTCTCCCAGAGGTCGGTGAGGTGTTTTTTCTGGTCGGAGATGAAGGTAAGGTCACCGAGTTCTCACAGCCTGTGCGGATCACGGGCGTGAGTTCAGAAGAGCGCACATTTTTAATTGCGGGCTCATCCCAGGAGTTTGTTCGAACCGTAGTGACTGCGGAAATCTCTACTCAGCTGCAGTTCACCTTTGCTGGGAACCTGCCAACCCCGTATGACGACCAGCCACAAGCCACGGGATTCCGCGAGTCAGTCGTTGCAGATGCAGCTCAGTATTACGGCACGGTGCCATTGAAAGTTGCTGCGCAGTTCGGCTCTATGCAGTTGCAGGCTGAGACGATATTCACCCAGCTGGTTCCATCCAGCCGAATCGAAACCCCGGTGATTGACCTGACTGCTGGAGGGCAGAGCAGCACCCTGACGCCGTCAGGTAATGGCGTGGTCACGTTGACCACCAATGTCTCTATTGCGGCTAATCGATCGTTCTACCTGGGCACCGGGGCCCAGCCAGGGACAGTCACTCTGAAAATTGGCGCGGCCACGATTAAAGACTCCGGGGGGGAGCTGCTGCTGGGCGGCACCGTGGTGGGGAGCATTGCGTATGCGCGTGGCAAGCTGACGTTTAATGGCCAGTGTCCAGACTACGGCGTGGCCAGCAAGACCATTATGTTCTCACCGGCCGGCAGTGTGACTCGGGTCAGTGACACCATGAGTTTGGCCGTCAAGGAAAACACCCGGGGATATGCCTACACCGCCACGCTCAAGCCGATCCCCGATCCTGGCTCCCTGATCATCTCTTACCTATCCCAGGGTAAATGGTACGACTTGCGTGACAACGGCAAGGGTGAGCTCCTGGGGGCCGATGCGGCATATGGCTCTGGCACGTTGTCCTTTACCACTGGCTCCTTGATGGTGACTCTCGGTGCGCTGCCCGACACAGGGTCAGCCATTCTGTTTTCCTGGGGCAGCCCAACGACCAGCTTTAACCGGGCCAATACCCCGGTTGGGAAGGTTGGGGTGCGGGGCGTTATCGGCACTGAAGTCGAGTTCAATGCACGGGCATGGGGCTACCAGAACATATCATCAGCGGGTTAAGAGGTAACCATGACTATTCAACAAGGCTCGATTGTCCCAGGCAGCGTCAAGGTAAGCTGGCTGTCTGGTGATACCCCCAATGTGGCCCAGGCCGATGCGGTTGGCATATTCACTGGAGACGGCACTGGTAGCGTGGATCACAACACCGGATCGTTCTCGATGGACCCAGTACTGTTGCCAGCCATTGGCACCAACCTGACTTATGAGTGGGTCAAACAGGGAACGAAACAGGAGCTGTCACCTGCTGCGCTTTCACTATCACAAGCCGGAAATAGTGTGTCTGGGGTGATCCCTGGGGCTCCGCTCTATCCTGGCCAGGCGGCATTCACGCTGCAGCTTGATGTAGGGGCTGGTGTTGAAGTGCTCTATCCATACTCTCTGACCGTTTATGATGATGGTGCTGGCCATCTGTATCAAAACCAGGGTAGCGGCCGCGTCACCCTGGGTGCCATTAACTACCAAACCGGTGCCTTTCAAATATCCGCCCCGAGCTCGGCACTGTTCATGGTTAAGGTCTATGGCTATCGTCAGTCTCAGAGCACCCTGTTTGAAAAAGTCTGGTCATGGCTGCGCACAGAGCAGCAGTCGCACCCGGCTACCCTCCGGGCGCCTGGTATTCAGTCATGTCGCTATTTGCCAACCAGCAGCCCATCCAATTGCTCTAAAACCTACCCATTGACGGCGCTGACTCTGGATTTCACACCAAACAGCCGAGAGATACTGGTCTCCGGCTCGGTGCGTTTGCGGTTCGGTGGCAGAACCTATGTTGATCGAGAGGGCCTGCTTTACTCGAACGTAGACCCGGTGACCGGATCAGGCGAGCAGTCGGGTAGCATCGACTATCAAAATGGTGTGGTCAGTATTACCCGCTGGGATGTCGGTGCTGCGAATGGCCAGGTAGTCGTTGAGTCGCTGCTGACTAGCGTGGATGAGCACACGGTTTCATCAGTAGCCTTTCGCACCCCTGGCGCCCCAGTTCGGCCCGGGTCTCTGTATATCCGCTGTTTCGATAAAGATGGCGTGGCCCATGATGTTACCGCTCCATCGGATGGACGGATCAATTCGGATATTTTCGAGGGGACGGTGGACTATGAGACGGGGGTTGTATTACTGCGGTTCGGCAGACTGGCGAAAGCCGCTGAAAACCTGGATGCAGAGTGGTATGACCAAAACTTGGTCGATGCGAATGGCAATATCTGGAAGCCAATCCAGATAAAGGCCGACAGCCTGCGGTTTAACTGCGTCACCTATTCCTATCTGCCCCTCGATGCAAACATCATCAAGCTGGACCCCGTGCGACTGCCAACGGATGGCCGGGTGCCCATCATGCGTAAGGGGGGCATCTTAGTCATCCACAGCACAAAGCGATCCCCGTTCCCAGATGGCGTGATGGCTGGCCAGCAACTGGATGTTGGCCGCACACGACTGGCTAAGTGCTGGGTAGAAGACAGCACAGGTAAAAAGTTGGCTGACAGCTTGTTCAGCGTGGATCTTGATCACGGCATTGTCACGCTCGCCACCCCATTGCTGTTGAGCGGCTATAGCCAGCCGCTGGTTGCAGTCCATCGAGTAGAGGACATGGCCCTGATGACTGATGTGGAGATCAGCGGCCGCATTACGATTTCCAAGCCGCTATCCCATGACTATGACCCAGCATCAACCTACGTCAGCTCAGCCCTGATCATTGATGACCTCTGGTCACGGGTCAGCACTGTCTTTGACCAGGCGACATGGACCGGGCAATGGGCTGACTCAGTGCTGGGAGGAGGGCTGGTTGCCGAGTTCAACCATACCGACTACCCCATCACGGTGACGAACCGCGGGGCTATGCAAGAGCGCTACGCCATCATCTTCACCAGCTCTACCACGTTCAAGGTCATCGGCGAACACCTTGGGCAAATCGCTATTGGTGATATCAACAGCGTCTGCGCCCCCAGTAACCCCAACCATGCCGGGATCCCATTATTCAGCATCAACCCAATGGCATGGGGTAGCGGCTGGGCGGCTGGCAACGTCTTGCGGTTTAACGTCCACGGCGCCAACGCCCCGTTCTGGCTGGCCCGGACCATTCTGCAATCTGAAGCAGCAGTGAATAGCGATGAGTTTGCGATTCAGCTGCGCGGCAACGTGAATAAGGATTAAATGATGTCGTATCCAGTTAAGTGGTTCAGCAGTGAAATGGAAGGGGCTCCTAACATGGGGCAGGCCGTGGCAGTCAACCAGTTGATCCCCGTGCTCAAGGCCTTTCTGGTCACCGGGTTCGGGCTCAAGACCGCGGATAGCATGACCTATGACCCAGTCACGCAGCAGGCGCTTATCACTATTTCATCCGGGCATAAGTACCTGGTTGATTCTGTTGTTACGGTGTCTGGGGCCAATGAGGCTGGGTACCCCGGTGAGCACCGCGTTACCTGGGTCAGTGCCACGCAGCTCAAGGTCGAAATGCCGACCGCTCCAACTGTCAATACGGCGACTGGAACAATCACAGTTAAAGTCGCACCGCTCGGTTGGCAGGTTCTGGCCGAGGATGCCACAAATAACCGCATCATTTTTTCGAGCACAGACCCTGCGGCCAACGGACTGGCGTTACTCGTAGATAACGGGGAATGGACAGATAACGGGGCCTGGAATAGCGGGCTGACATCTGGAAATTACGGGATCCGTGCTAAATGCAGCGTTGTCAAAAACGTGGTGGACATTAATAACTACACAATAGAAATTGCGCAGTTCCCATGGCCAGCCAGCCACAAATTCGCAGCCAGCACATGGTATGCAGTGGGGGACTCGCGGTTGATCTATTTTCTGCCTAAATACGCTGCCTGGGGTCAGAGGGGGGCCATGATATTCGGGGACGGCGTGTCTTTTCGCGCTGGAGACAAATTCATGACTATGCTGACTCATATTGCGACATGGGGCAGTGGTAACTCTGATTCGCAATGGAATAGCACAACTGACGGATATGGACGGTACAACTCCGTTTTTAAATTGACAACAACGAACCAAAAAATAATGGCACGGGACTATCACCAACTGCCGGGCCCGATCAGTTGGCGCCTTGTTGGGCTGTCACATCAGACTAGGTTGGGCGCTGGTAGTTCGTACCCCAACCCAAGCGATAACGGGATCTATGTTCAGAGTGATCCACCTCTTGTCTTCGCTAAAGAGTCTGATATCCGTGGTTATATGCCAGGGGTGCGAAATATGCTGAACGGGGCATCTGCAATGGATGGTTCCGTCCTGAAAAACTTGCCTAACATGCCAGGGAAGTCGTTGCTATGCATACTGTGTGCAAATGACGAAACGCCATCTAGTACATCGCAGTCAGTGCAGTGTTTTGACATTACGGGGCCCTGGCGATGAGCTTATATACTGACATATTGGCATCAGGTCCCTTGGCGTACTGGCCCTTATATCGGTCAGTGGAGGACGCATCCGGCAACAACAGACCGCTAACGGCATCAGGCATCCCCAGATGGGGTGGGTTGCTTACTGGAGAGCGGTATCCTGCTGCGCTACTGATCAGCGACATGGATGCAGCGCATGTTAAAACCCCCAATACAGCTCTGCCAGGGGCTGTAGCCGTAGAGGGGTTTTTTAAGCTCCACACAGAGGGTTCCTGGAGAGCCGTTATAGGGCTAAATCAGCCACTTTCCGGTGCTGTAGGGCGGTACATCATTGTCTACTGGTCTGGTCTGGGATTTTTTTTAGCAAACAACGGCGTCAACATGCCAGCACTGCCCATCTCAGTAGACTCGCTGATGGGCAGCACACATCACTATGTCGTGCAGTACGAGGAGTCCACGGGCACTACCCGGGTCTACATAGATGGGGATGTAGTGCCTGAGTGGGACGTTACAGGTAACGTATTCACCGCGCAGCCGTCAGCGTACTTGATGCCGGGCGGGTATCTGTACAGCGGGGCTAGCAATACAAACTCGGTAACGGCACATGTAGCTGTATACACTCGCCCACTTTCTCAGGAAGAGATAACGAGCCGTCAGGCCTATAGAGACGAACTTCCTCCTACCCCGGCTTGCGTTACCGCTGCCATAGCGTGGGCAAACTCTGAAACCCGCGAGCAGGCATGGCCGGGCGAGATAGCCACAAAGACCGTGGCGTCACGGCCTCCGGCATTGCTATGGCGAGCAACTGAGCAAGCCATTCCTGCAGATGCCAAGCTGACCCTTGGTTTTATCCGGGGGACGATAACCTCTCGCGCAGAGGCGGTTGCTGGACGGCGAGTCGTTTGTTTTGGCCCCAGCCTGGATCCGGTAGCAGAGACGGTCAGTGCTGCCGATGGTTCCTATCGGTTTGATCTGTTGTGGCAGGGTAGGGAGTACCTGATCATGGCAATGGATAACCCAGCATATCAGTACAACCCAGCAGCCGCTGACAGGCGTAAGCCAGAGGTCTACTCATGAAAACACCTATACCAGTCCGCAATGCTGTACTGGCTGTTTATGCTGCGCGATTGGATGCGGCGCTATCTCCTGGAGTCATGAGAATTTATACCGGGGCGGCCCCGGCAGATGCTGGGGCGGTAACAACTCAACAACTATTAGTGGCTCTTCCCCTGCATGACCCGTGCTATAGCGCGATTGAGTTTGGCAGCATGGTATTGGCCTCCATTCCTGAGCAGATGGTCACCAGTTCTGGAACTGTAGGCTGGGCCAGGCTAGTTGATGGTGATGGCAATACTGTTGGTGACCTGACTGTTGGCATAAAAGATCAGCCGACAATTGGCACTCGCTATGAAATTGAGCTGCCAACCCTGGAGCTGATTGCAGGGGCTTACTTGCGCATCACTGGGGCCACTATTCACGGGGCATAAGATGGCTGAGCCGACCGATCTGGAGTTATGGCTATCGAGGTCGGCGACGCCAGGCCCGGTAGATTTGGACCTGGGCGCCAGTCTGAATGATGTGCTGGTTCGTGGAACCTTGACAGCTCAGCTGCAGGCATCATTGGCCGCGGTAGCTGCGGACGTTGTTATTCCCGCCTCGCTGGCCGCGCAGGATAATCCGTCTGGACGCATATCTGGCACTGTCGTTATCGAAGGATGCATGTCTGGTCACGCTCCCCAGCCAGTTGCCAGTGCCCGTGGTGATATGGTCATTACTGCTGAGGTGACTGTTGAGACAGGAGAAGCCGCTTGGTTGGCTGGTGGTAGTTACGACATCAATGTCTACCGCGATCCTGCAGGCTGCGGGGGGAGTCGCTGGCTACGAACGGCGGCCAGGCAGGCCCCAGAGAGTGCCCCGATCATTTGGGATGCAGGTATCCGCACCAACCCGGTGAAAATTTCAGGTTGGCAGGTCCCTGCAGGGATAGAACGCCAGGCGATCGGGAGCTTCTCTAGCCTGCCACGCAGTGATCGCGCCAGAGTAGAGCGAACAGCAGAGGCCGCTGAACTCATAAATGGTGGATGGTGGCCATGGCGCTCACTACCTAGAGCTCATCGGGCTCGCACTGAGCTCCATGCTGAGGCGCCGCCCGTTGGATCTGGCTCAGTCCTTCCATTCTTCCCGCGGCTTCCAAGGCGGCACCGCCAGCGGCAGGAGTCATGGCAGGTTCCGGCCATAGTTAGCATGTCGCTATTGCGTCAGCGCATCGTTAAGGGGCGCTGGCTGGAGATTGATAACCATAGCCTATTTGAGCAGGCAATCAGGCCTGGCCCTGGCCGGCACGATATTCCTGTACCGCCGCTCCCGCCGTTAGCTACACCAGTAAATCTTGACCTGCGGGTGCTACATTGGCTGATGCCAGATCTGGATTTTGACCCTGGTCGAGCAGCTATCATCATCCCAACCAGGAGGTATTACATCGTGATCAACTCGGCACAGCTAATAAGGGCCCGGGATGGTCTAGATATTCCTGCCTCATCTGTCAGCCTTGAGGTTGATAGAGACTCAACCAGCTGGCAGTTTTCAGCAACGGTGCCAAGCGTCCGGCTGGCCGAGCTCATGGAGGGGGAGGAGGCCATCATCGAGGTTAATGGCCATAGTTGGCGGTGTGTAGTTGATGGCTGGAGTGATAACCGATCATTCAATCAGTCATCGGCAACCATTACTGGCCGAAGTCTGAGTGCAAAACTATCGAGCTCTTTGGCGTTGACTCGTAGCCATGCGGCTGCATCGCCTGCCATGCTCCAGCAATTAGCGCAGGCAGAACTGGGCGAGCAGTGGGTGTTGCAGTGGGATGCTGCAGATTGGCTTATACCCGGGGGGATCTGGAGCTATCAAAATCAGGCCCCACTGGATGCTATCAAGACACTGGCTGAGGCGGCAGGCGGGTTTGTTTTGCCGGACATGGCCAGCCACAAGCTGCGGGTGCTGCCACGCTATAAAAATGTCCCGTGGGATATCACTGAGGCTGATATCCAGATCCCGGAGGCCATCATGTTGGCAATGGGTCGGCAACGGAATAACCGTGTTGCACCGAATGGGGTGTGGGTGACTGGCGGTAACGCGGGGATAACTGCCTTCATCCGCAGAGATGGAACGGCAGGGAATATTCTGGTTGATGATGTTACCAACCCGCTGATCACCCATGCTATCGGCGCCAGAGCCTTGGGAGCTCGGGTGATCATTTCCGCCATGCCTAGCTCAGTGGATAGTCTTGAGCTCCCGCTATCAGATGACACAGGCCTGATCCTCCCAGGGCAAACCATTGCGCTGCCCAGCGGATATGGTTACAGCCATGGGGTAAAAATCACGGCTGGCCGTGACAGCGACTACAAGCTGAAGGTCAGGCAAGCCATCGAAGTTGAGCGTGTTTTGCTGGAGGCATGATGAATCTGTTCAAAGAGTTCAGAGCCCTGTTACCCCAAGACCCTAGGGGGGTAGGGAAGGTTGTATCCATCGATTCAAGCGCCGGGTCATCAACCCTGCAGACACTATCTGGGGGGCATCTGGTCGTTGTTGGTGTAGGTGTCGACGTAGGTCGCATGGCCTATCACCGGGCAGGCCGCATCGAGGGCGAGGCACCAGACCTGCCGATAGTTGAGATAACCATCTAGCCATACCAGACCATCTATGACCGCCGAAAGGCGGTTTTTTTATGCCAAGGAGAAAGCAATGGGGAATCCCACGCTCACGAATACAAAGCTGCCTGCCGGTCAGTGGGTCAACCTTTACACAGCCATCAGCACGGCAAAGGGTAGTGCTGTTGCCGTTGGCACAGCAATCGGGATCCGGCACCTGACGACAGGAACCCTGCAGCTGTGTGTCAGCGCAGTTGCCCCGACAGATAGCGGCGCGTATGAACCGCTAGGCCCTGGGGAGTACGCAGAGAATGAACCTGGTGATGTCGGTTTCTTTGCTATGTCGCCGTTTCGTGATGCGACAGTCAATCTGAGGGAGGTGTAGTCATGATACTCAAAGGAGCAAAGCTGCTGACACGCCTCAAACCCAAAACGCTGGCTGGCCTACCCTCGGCGGTAGGTTTGAGAACGGGTACCTCATTTGCGGTTACAGACTATGGCGGCAACATAGCCACTGCCGTCAACGGCGTCTGGCGGTTCGAGTTTCCGTTTCGGACTACCTGGGCTGGCAGGCCTCCAGTTGGTCTTGTGCCTGCTGGCACTGAGCTACAGGCTACAGACTACGCAAACCAGAAGTGGATCTGCGATGGGACGTACTGGCGGCCAGCGCAGGGGCGGGTGACTATCGAGCAGCAGTGGGGAGACTACGCCAGTCCATTGGCCGTCCTGTCTGCGACAACTGCAGCCCAGTTCACTATACCGGGCGGAAATCCATTGATCCCAGCGGGGATGATAATCCCTCATTCGTCACTCAGGGTTTTTGTAACAGCTAAAAAAGTAGGCGCAACCGCAACTGCCAGCCTGCAGTGCCGAGTAGGTACCGCAAATAACATGACAGATTCTCTTTTCGGTGCTGTCACACCGTCATCTACTGCAACCGGATTAGATATTCAACTAGCGTCAGCGGCGAGATTCAGGGGGTTGGTGGGACGACTTGCAGCGTTGCAATATGCTGGGGACGGTCTATCCACTGGGACAGTCGGTCCAGGTAACGATTTTACAGCAAACATTAACACGTCTGCGGATATGCGAGTGTCATTCTCGATGAACGCGGGTAACGTTGCCGACACATATAACCTGATCGGCTATAACGTTTGGTTGGAGGCTTAACATGTTCATCACCCCCGTAATCACTGCCGAAGACGGCTCTATCAGCGCATCCGAGCCTGCCCCGGCAGAGGCAATTTGCACCATCACCACCCCGGACGGCTGCTTCGTCTACATGCCCGGCGACGAAGCGCTACTTGCCTCCCGCCTGGCGGCGCAAGAGCAGCAGTAACCACATCAATCCATGACCCGCTTCGGCGGGTTTTACCCGAGTTTTACCCATCTTTTACCCATCTTTTACCCACTGGGAATGGCAGAAACAAAAAAGCCTCACTAAAAAGTGAGGCTTTTCCGAGGGTTGTATGGTCGGCGCGAGAGGATTTGAACCTCCGACCCCTGACACCCCATGACAGTGCGCTACCTGGCTGCGCTACGCGCCGAGAGTGGAGTGACACTGCGCTAGGCAATCTCACTCAACGGGAGCAGAGTCTAGGGGGCGGCCCCTTGCCTGTCAACCACTTAAATTGCGACTTTGGTGCGTTCGCCGATTATCTGTGCAATCAACGGTTGAACATTACTCTGGCGCCTAATTTGTCGGCAAATAGTTGGCCATTCTGGTAGGCAATGTGGCCATTGACCAGGGTGGTGTGAATGCGGCTTGGGAAGGTATGGCCTTCGAACGGAGACCAGCCACACTGGTAGAGCAGGCTCTCCTTGGTCACAGGGGTGGGCTGGTCCAGATCCAGCAGCACCAGATCGGCAAAGTAGCCCTCGCGCAGATAGCCGCGATCCAGGATTTGATAACGTTCTGCGACGGCATGAGAGGTGCGTTTGACTATAGTGGTCAGATCCAGTTCGCCATTGTGATAGTGCTCGAACAAGGAGAGCAGGGCGTGCTGACACAGGGGGAGGCCGGAGGGAGCTTGGAAATAGGGCTGCTGTTTTTCGTCCCACGAGTGAGGGGCATGGTCGGTGGCAATGATGTCGATGACACCGCTCTTGACCGCCGCCAGCAGGGCTGCGCGGTCGGAGGCCAGTTTCACCGCTGGATTGCACTTGATCTGGTGGCCCAGTCGATCGTAATCCGCTTGGGCGAAGTAGAGGTGGTGGACACAGGCTTCGGCGGTGATCTGCTTGGTGCGCAGTTCACTCAGATCCTGGCTGGCGGTGAACAGCTCCAGCTCCTTGGCTGTGGTGATATGCAGTACATGTAGCTTGGCACCATGCTTGCGCGCCAGCGCTACGGCGAGCGAGGAGCTGGCATAACAGGCCTCGCTACTGCGGATCAGGGCATGCTCTCGGGCGGGCACCTCGTCACCAAAGCGGGCGCGTGCCGCCTGCTCCAGCGTCTGGATCATGGGGGTGTTCTCGCAATGGGTGGCGATCAGCATGGGGCTTTCGCGGAAGATAGCGGCCAGGGTGTCGCTGTTGTCTACCAACATGTTGCCAGTCGAGGCCCCCATGAAGACCTTGATGCCACAGGTTTGATTGGCATCTAGCCGTTTAATCTCTTCGAGGTTATCGTTGGTGGCACCAAAGTAGAAGCTGTAATTGGCCAGACTGCGCTCGCTGGCCAGTTGAAACTTGGCTTCCAGGGCTTCCCGCGTGGTGGTTTGTGGGTTGGTGTTGGGCATCTCCATGAAACTGGTGGTGCCGCCAGCCACGGCGGCCCGGGATTCACTGGCGAGAGTGCCCTTGTGGGTCAATCCTGGCTCCCGGAAGTGGACTTGGTCATCAATCATGCCCGGGATCAGGTAACGCCCTTCGGCATCGAGCACTCGAGTATTGCCAGTAGCGCTCAGCTCTTTGGCAATCGTCTCGATGCGTCCATCGCGGATCAGAAGATCGGCGGCAAAGATGGTATCTTCGTTGACCAGCGTGGCATTTTTGATGAGCAAGTTGTTCATTTGGTGATGGTTCCTTCATAACGGTTGCCGCCTATAATACCCAAACCACCCTATCTAGCCGAGGGCCAGTAAAAGAATGAAACTGTTTGTACGCGACTTGACCGTAATTGATGCCTCCTACCTCTGCACCCAGCGGGGCATGGTGGGCGAGAGCTGGTTGGTCGATATCGAGCTATCCGGTGAGCTCAACGAGATGAGCATGTTGCTCGATTTTGCCCGGGTGAAAAAGAGTCTCAAGGCCATCATAGATGGCGAGGTGGATCATCGACTCTTGGTGCCGCTGCTGACTCCCCTTACCCGAGTGGTTGAGAGTTCAGCAGGCTATCACTATGTCGACTTCCTACGACCCGAGCGCAGCATTCATCTGCATGCCCCTTCTCAGGCCTTTTGTTTCATCCCCGCCACTGAGGTGACTCCGACAACTGTTACGGAGTATTTGCATGGCATCATCCGTGACCGCTTGCCGCAAAATATTGCCGGGCTCAGCATCACGTTGCGCCCCGAGGCGATCCCGACCGCCTTTTACCACTACAGTCATGGCTTGAAGAAGCACGATGGTAATTGCCAGCGGATTGCCCATGGTCACCGCTCCATGCTTGAACTCTGGGTCGATGGTGTGCGCGATGGATTGCTGGAGCAGCAATGGGCCGAGCGTTGGGCGGACATCTATTTAGGCTCTCAAGAGGATAACGTGGTGTTGTCTGCATTGCGCTTGAGTTCGATGGCTCAGGGGCAGTTAGGTGAGCAGCACTATGGTTTCTCTTACCAGGCCCCTCAGGGGCAGTTTTATCTGGCTATTCCCAAGAGTGAGTGCGAGCTCATAGATACCGATACGACGGTGGAGCTATTGGCGGATTACATAGCGCGTTGTCTCAAGCCTGAGTTAGCGGGGCGCTCGCTGCGCGTGGTGGCTTATGAAGGGGTTGGGAAGGGTGCTATTGCCGAGAGTTGACCGCTTTGTCGGGTGTCGCACACAGGCGGTCAGGCATAAAGAAGGGGAGCCAATGGCTCCCCTTCTTTATGATCAGAACATTGCCTCAGAGTTGGAAACGGTTAACCAGCTGTTGTTGTTGCAGGGCTAACTCATCAAGCACATGGCTGGTGTTAGCCACTTCCTGGATCCCTTCGTAGTTGGAGTCGGAAATCTCGGAGATGCGGTTGATGTTGGCGGCGATTTCGGCGCTAGTGGCTTGTTGCTCCTCGGCGGCCGCTGCAATCTGGCTCGACATGTCGCTGATGGCGGTGACTATGGCCTGAATCTCTTCCATGGCACCGTTGGCATTGGAGCTTTGCTGCACACTGGACTCCATCTCGCCACTACACTCATGCATGACGCGAACGGCGCGCTGTACGGCTTGTTGCAGCCCTTCGATCATGTTGCGAATTTCGGCTGTGGAGTCGGCCGTGCGACGGGCCAGGGTGCGAACTTCATCGGCTACGACCGCAAAGCCTCGACCATGATCGCCGGCTCGAGCGGCTTCAATGGCGGCGTTGAGGGCCAGCAGGTTGGTTTGTTCGGCTATGCTGCGGATCACATCGAGAATGTTGCCGATGTTGCCACTCATATTATTGACTTCCCCAATCACCTTGCCGGTTTCATTGAGTTTGTTGGCCAACTGGTGGGTGGTGGAGATATTGGTTGCCATTATGCTGCGTCCGGCCTCGGAGGCCTTTTCGACGGCTAACACCTGATCCAGTGTTTGGGTAGCCGCTTGCGCCACTTCGCGTACCGAGGCTTCCATCTCGGTCATGGCGGCGGCCACGCTGGCGGTTTCCTGACGTTGCAGTTCCAGCTCTTTGCGTGAGCGTTCGGCTGTGGTGCGATTATCGTGGGCGGCATGGTTGAGTTGGCTGGCGGCCAGAGAGAGTTTTTTCAGAACATCACCCATCTGCTCCACCAGGATGTTGACTTGAGAGCCTAGCTGACCAAATTCATTGCTGCTCTGGTAGCGCACCCGGCTAGTCATATCGCCCTGGGTTACCGCATTTAACACGCTCATCAGTTGGCGCAAGGGAGTTCGGATGCTCTTGGCTAGCTGCAGGGCTATGGTGATGGCAAACACGATGGCCATCAGCACACTGCCCAGCAGTTGCATCCGTCCTGTTGCCAACGTGTTGTTGGCATTGTCGATATTCTGCTCCATCAACGTTTGGGCGGCTTGCTGTACCTTGGCCAATTGCGCCTGTACGTCGCTAACCTGCTGGTTGGCATCTTTGGCCTTCTTCTCCAGCTCCCCTTGTTGGGTTACCAGTTGCAAGTAACGGGAGAGCAAACCTTTCTCGCCTGTAGTGTTGAGCAGGAAGCTTTTGATATAGAGGCCCGCGTTATTTTCCAGGTTAGGGTCTTCCATCTTGAGATCGGCGATGGCTTTGTTCAGGTCAGCGATCAAGTTGCGGTTGCGAGTGAGGGTGGCACTGATGGTGCTAGGCTTGCTTTGGTTCAGGGCATCCAGCGTGCTGACTTCGATGGGGGACTGTTTGATCAGTACGCTGCGAAACAGCCCCTGCACATAGCTGTCATCGGTCTTGGCTTGCATCTCTTCCAGAGTGCTCTTGTACAGGGGCAGGAAGGTCTGGAACTCACTCTTGGCTTTGTTGGTCTGGGCCAGCAGGGCTAGCACCTGAGCCTTCTTGGTGGCGAGGCCATCGGTATCTTGCAGGTAGCCGGAAGAGGACTTTTCCAGCGGGGCAACATAGGCAGTGAGCAGGGTCTGGTGCTTGGCCTGCTTTTTGAATTCGGCAATGGCTTGTTTGAAGAGGATGCGTGAAGTTTCTAGCTCCTTGGCTAAGCCATCCAGTGCTACGGGATCCTTTTCGGAGAGCACATCGGTCAAGCGTTTATTGGTGGAGAGCAGGCTCACTTCGAGCTTGTTAGCCAATAGGACTATGGGTGAGGCTTCTTCGGTGACTGAGGTCAGGGCATTGTTGAGTTCATTCTGATTGGCATAGTTAAAATAGGAGCCTCCGATCAACACGCCGATGAGTACGGCAAAGCCAAGATAGACCCGGTGAAGGATGGAGAGGTCGGATAATTTGATTTTCATTGTTAGTCCCGCCATGTTGACTGCTGCTCCAAGGAAAGCATAACGTCTGGTAACTGATGTATCATCGGTAAAAATGGCTCAATAATTAAGTAATTATTAATCTTGGCCCGATAAAGCCTGAGCTGTATCACAGTTGCCATTTACTATAGCTAGTTGGTGGTAATACACAGCGTGTATGCATAATAAATATAGACAATTAAAGGAGTTGCCCATGTCAGCAGAGACCATTTTCAGCAAAATCATCCGCCAGGAGATCCCTGCCCAGCTTCTGTACCAAGATGAGTTGGTGAGTGCTTTTCGCGATATTGCCCCCAAGGCACCGACTCACATTCTGATCGTCCCAAATCGACTGATCCCGACCGTCAATGATGTGACCGACGCCGATGAATTGGCGCTGGGGCGACTCTTCACGGTAGCGCGCAAGTTGGCGCAGGAGGAGGGGATCGCCGAGAATGGCTATCGTCTGGTGGTCAATTGCAACCGTGACGGCGGCCAGGAAGTTTATCACTTACATATGCATTTGCTAGGAGGCCGTCCATTAGGGGGCTTGCTTGCCGAATAATGAGCCTGCCTCCTCTAGCCCGTTGCCGCTTTGCGGCGGTCATGGTGTTGAGTGTTACGCTTGCTGGTTGCGTGGGTATGACGATGACCGACTTGTTTGTCACCTACAGCCAGCGAATGCAGCCAGTCAGGTTGCAGTTACAGTTGGCTCACTGGCAAGAAGCATTGGCTCAAATCCCCGACTCCACTCCGGCGGATAACAACTATCTGCTGGATCGACTGGAGCAAGGGCGCATCGCCTTCTTGAGCCAGAATTGGGCCGCCAGCCAGAAGGCATTGGATCTGGCGGTTCAGCAACAGGCCTGGCTCGATGCCCAGGCCGAGTACCGACTGA
The DNA here is from genome assembly GCF_055413345.1 of Pseudaeromonas sp. HNCC25DJ180. Classification (NCBI taxonomy): domain Bacteria; kingdom Pseudomonadati; phylum Pseudomonadota; class Gammaproteobacteria; order Aeromonadales; family Aeromonadaceae; genus Pseudaeromonas; species Pseudaeromonas sp. HNCC25DJ180. The sequence goes on along the minus strand of NZ_JBVAYF010000009.1, from coordinate 114,284 downwards.
GTCGAGGGCTGCAGCAGGCGGGGGCTTTGCTCAGTAATGATCAGGCCATCGGCTATGTGGCTCCAGACTATGAGCAGGCGTTGTTGCATCATTATCAAGCCCTGAACTATCTGTTTCAGAATAAGACCCAGGATGCCTTGGTCGAGATCCGGCTGGCCAATCAGGTGCAGGAGAAAGCACTGGTTCGACGTGATAGTGAGTTGCAGCAAGCCAGAGAGGAGGCGCAGGTACAAGGCTTGGGTGACGCTCTGGCGTTGGCCGAACGAGGGCTGCCTGAAATGACCGGCCCTGAAGGAGCGTTTAAGGGGAAGGTCCAAAGTGGCTATACCTTCTATCTCTCGGCTCTGCTCTATGAGGCAACCGGTGGATTAAATGACGCCTATGTGGATTACCGCCGTGCTTTTGAACTGACCCCGGATAGCCTGGTGTTGCAAAAAGATTTGTTACGGATCACGGCGCGGATGGGCTTGCAGGCGCAGCATGCTGCCTATGCCAAGCAGTTTGCCATGCCGACATCCCCTTCGACGGGGCGAGCGGCAAACGCCAAGTCAGGCCAGATTGTGCTGCTGTTAGAGCAGGGGTTGTTGACCCCCATGTCGGAGTTTTTCCTGCCGTTACCCATAGCAACCTCGCAAGGAGAGTTTCGTACCTTTACTCTGGCGTTACCTTGGTATAGTGGCCCACCAGCGCAATTTTTGCCTCTGGGGCTGGTGGTGGATGGTGAGCATCAACAGACTCACGCCTTGATGTCCATGCACGCCTTGGCCGCCCATTCGCTCCAGGAGCGACTGCCTGGTGTGTTGACGCGGCAGTTGCTACGGTTGGCCGCCAAGGAGAGCGTGCGACGGGAGGCGGCCAAGGGGGGAGGTGATCTGGGTAATATCTTGGTGGGTATCTATAACACGCTTTCCGAGCACGCAGATACCCGAGCCTGGTCGACGTTGCCGCAGAGTGTTGGCGTGTGGCGAGCCGAGGTGGCGCCAGGTCAACATGCGTTGGCGTTAGGTTCGGGTTCGCCTGTTCAGTTGAGCGTACCCGTCACGGCGGGCCAGATCACTCTGGTGTGGGTACAGCAACAGGGGGCGAACGTCACGACTGTGATAAAACCGTTATCGTGAGCTTGTTCTTCGACAAATTATTCGCAAGGTGGGAACCAATGATCAGGATCTGCTGTCTTTTCTTAACGTTAGCCATCTTGAGTGCTTGTGCCTCAACCAGCGGTATCGCCTTGCAAGGGGGGGAGACAGCTCAGTCTAGCCTACAGGTAGACAATGAGGGCATGGCTCGCCGGGTGACGCTCTCCTTGCAGCAACAGGTTCGCAAGCAGGATAGGTTACAGCTGGCAGTGAATATGAAGAGCCATATTGCCTACGATCAGACCCTGCAATATAGGGTGGACTGGTTTGATGAGACGGGTATGCCCGTGGAGCCAGATAGTGGCCATTGGCAGCCTCTGGTGTTACATGGAGGAGAGCAGAAGGTGATCCAGGCGGTGGCCCTGTTACCCTCTGCGACCACCTTCCGTTTTTCCCTCCGTGATGTGGTAAAGGATTAAGTAACCATGAAGATGAAGAGATATTCGCTGTTAGCCATGGTCATGACCGCCTTGTTGGCCTCCGGTTGTTCGACCGAGGTGACCTATGGTGATGCCAAGGAGACCGAGACCGTGACTGTGGATTACGGTTCAACTGATCTGCAGACCCTATCGAATAAGATGGTGCAATCCCTCATCGACAGTTCGGCTAGCAGTGAGATTGGCGCCAAAGGCCGCCCCGTACTGTTTGTTGACTCGATCCGCAATAAAAGCTCCGAGCACATAGATACCGAAGCGTTGACCGATACCATGCGCACCCAATTGCTGCGGTCGGGTAAGTATCGCTTCGTGGATATGAGCAAGGTACAGAGTGTCAAGGAGCAGTTGGAGTATCAGCAGCAGAGTGGCATGGTGGATCCTGCCGCCATGGTGCGATTGGGTAAGCAGACCGGTGCCCAATACATGCTCTACGGCAATTTGGCCAGCATAGTGAAGGATAATGGCAAGGTGAAGGATGTCTTCTATCAGCTAACCATGAACTTGATGGATCTGCAAAGTGGCGAATTAGTGTGGGCCGATCAGCAGGAGATCCGTAAACAAAGTACGAAAAAGACGCTGGGATGGTAAAGGGGCTACCTGCACCCTTTCAGGCGGGGGTTCCTATCCCACTGAATGAGGGATTAACCAATCAGGCGTTTCGCCTTGAGTTACCTGGTGATACCTGTTTCCTACGGGTTGGCACGCCTTATAGCGTCCGCTTGGGGATAGATCGTCACCGGGAGTTACAGTTGCTGCGTCTGGCGACCGAGCAGGGGCTATCGCCGGCCATCCGTTTTGCGGATACCGAGCAGAACCTGCTGATTTGCGACTGGGTTATCGGTGGGCCGCAAACGGTGACCGAGTGGCAGTCACCGCCAGGTTTGGCTCAACTTGGACGTTTACTCGGCACCATACACGCCATGACGGTTCCGGCTTTTACGTTGGATTTGGTCGCGCATCTGCGCTTTTACCTGGCACGGATCTGCCATCGGGACCCGCGGCTGACCCGATGGTTTGCGGCGGCTGTGCAGCGCTTACAGGCATTGCCACCGGTACGGCAGGTGTTTTGTCATAACGATCTCCATCCGGGCAACCTGCTTGGGGAGCGCCCTTGGGTCGTGGATTGGGAATATGCGGCGGTGGGAGATCCTGGCTTTGAACTGGCCGGTGTGGTGCGGAATTTTTGTTTGAACAGTGCACAAACTGCAACTTTGTTGCAGCACTATCAGGCGGCTGGGGGTGAGTGCTCTCAGGCGCGGATAGCGGCCATGTTGCCGATTGTCGATTTAACGACGGCCCTGTGGGCCAATGTCTATTGGGAAGCGAGCAATCAGCCGTATCATCATGAGTTGTTCGTGCAACAACTCAATCGGTTGACGGTTTTAGCAGGAGAGCAATCATGAAACGTTGGCGCTGGTCGTGGCTCTGCTTGTTGATCCCTCTGCTGTTGAGTGGTTGTGCCGTACGGCTGCTCTATAACTGGCTGGATTGGGCCATTGCCTGGAAAATGGATGACTACTTCTCCTTGAGTCGCCAGCAATCTCGGCTGCTAGATCAGGAAGTCCAGACGTTGCTGCAGTGGCACCGTCAGGCCGCCTTACCTCGCTATGTCGCGGCCTTGCGCGCCTTGAGTTTCGATCTGCGTCGTCCCATGAGTGAAAGCGAAGTGGAACATCACATGCAGGTGTTCGAGGGGTTGCTGCGCGAGTTAGCCGAAGGATTGCGGCAACCCGCTAATCACTTTGCTGCCACCTTGAGTGACGAGCAGGTGGCCAGTTTCATGGTTGAGCGCCGAGAAAAGCAGCAGAAGCTGCGTGAGGAGTGGAGTAAGGAGGGAGCCACCGAGGTTCACAAGGACTTTGTGCGGAAGCTGGAGAAGAACATGCGTGATTGGCTGGGTGAAGTTGACCCAGTTCAGCAGCCGCTGATCCAGACCTGGGCCGATTGGCAGCAGCGTTATTATCCCAATTGGTTGGATTACCAAGATGTCTGGTTACTCTCGTTGGATAAGACCCTGCAGGCGCGTGGAACTCCGGCCTTTGAACCCGAGATGGTTCAGGTGCTGGTCAAGGGGCGCGATCTGGGTAATGGGCGTTTTGCCCAGTATGTGGATGAATCACGGCGCCTTTCCATTCAGTGGTTTAGTAAGCTCTCCGCCTCGCTGACTGAGGATCAACGCAGCTATCTGCGGGGAAAACTCAGTGAGTTGGCTTCAGATCTGGAGGCGTTAACCCGACGCTGAGTTAGGCGAGGATCCGCGGTGGCAGTCGCGAACTGCGGGATTATTCGGTGCTCGCGTTTGCTCATGCGCGGTTCCCATGCTAGTTATGAGGGGATAATGCGTAGCGTAATGCATTGATGTCATAGGTACTGATGTCACACTGTGATGTGACAGTACCGGGACTATGAGGAGTGAGGGAACAGAATGATCATTTACTTACACGGTTTTGATGCCACCAGTCCGGGTAACCATGAGAAGGTGTTGCAACTGCAGTTTATCGACGATGATATCCGCTTTGTGCATTACAGCACAGTGCATCCGCGACACGACATGAGTCATCTGCTTAAAGAGGTCCACAAGCAGTTGGCCATGAGCAATGATCCCAACCCGCTCATCTGTGGCGTGGGCCTGGGGGCTTACTGGAGCGAGCGGATTGGCTTTCTCTGCGGTATCAAACAGGTGATGTTCAATCCTAACCTGCACCCTGAGATCAACATGGTGGGCAAGATTGAACGCCCCGAAGAGTACACAGATATCACTACCAAATGTGTAACCGAATTTCGTAAAAAAAATGCAGGAAAATGTTTTTGCATCCTTTCTGTTCACGACGAAGTGATAGATAATGAGGAAACAGCCCGCGAGCTGAAAGATTATTACAACATCGTTTGGGATGAGCGCGAGACGCATAAGTTCAAAAATATCTCGGCCCATCTGCAGGCGATCAAGGCTTTCAAGCTTGCCTGATTTGATTACGCATTCTGCTTGAGTTTCCAGGGAGCTTTAGTGAGGCTCCCTTTGTTTTTATGGATGGAAGGTATTGATGACCAAGATTGTTGTTGTCGGCGGTGGCGCCGGTGGCCTGGAGTTGGCCACAAAATTGGGTCGCAAGCTGGGGCGCTCTGGTAAGGCGCAGATCACCCTGGTTGATCGTAACCGCACTCACTTGTGGAAACCTCTGCTGCACGAAGTGGCGGCTGGTTCCCTGGATGCCGGGATCGATGCGTTGAGCTACCAGTCCCATGCCCGCAATCATGGTTTTGAATTCCAGTTAGGCTCTCTGACTGACATCAAGCGTGAAGAGAAGCGTATCGTTCTTGCTCCTATCCATGGTGAGAAGGGTGAAGTGGTACTGGGTGAGCGAGAAGTGGCCTATGACTACCTGGTGATGGCCATAGGCTCCGTTTCCAATGACTTCAACACCCCAGGTGTGCGTGATAACTGTATTTTTCTGGATAGTCCGGATCAGGCTTTCCGTTTCCACAGCTTGTTGATGAACCGTTTCTTGCGGTTTGCCTCTGACTGCAAGCCGGGCGATGCCGATTGCCAACTCACCGACAAGGTGAAGATTGCCATAGTCGGCGCCGGTGCCACCGGGGTTGAGCTTTCTGCCGAGCTATACAATGCGGTGGAAGAGCTGGCTGCCTATGGTTATAAGAACCTTTCCCGAGACAGCCTGAAGGTGACAGTGGTTGAAGCGGGGCCACGTATTCTGCCGGCTCTGCCGGAGCGTATCTCCTCCGCCGCGCATCATGAATTGAGCCAGTTGGGTGTCGATGTGCGCACGGCTACCTTCGTCAGCGAAGCCACCCCCGAGGGGCTCAAGACCAAGGATGGCGAGTTGATCGAGGCCGATCTCATGGTCTGGGCGGCGGGGATCAAGGCACCTGATTTCATGAAGGAGATCGGGGGGCTGGAAACCAACCGCATCAACCAACTGGTGGTTAAGCCGACGCTGCAATCCACCCGCGATGAGCATATCTTCGTGATTGGTGATTGTGCCGCCTGTACCTTGGCCGATGGCAAGCAGGTACCGCCCCGAGCCCAATCTGCGCACCAGATGGCCGATCGTGCCCTGGCGAACATCTTGGCCATGATGCAAGGTAAGGAGCTCAAGCCCTACAGCTACATGGATTATGGCTCTTTGGTTTCCATGAGCCGTTTCAGTACGGTCGGTAGCCTGATGGGTAACCTGATGCGCGGCTCCATGATGGTCGAGGGACGTATCGCTCGTTTCGTCTATGTCTCCTTGTACCGGATGCACCAAGTGGCGCTGCACGGTTATATCAAGACTGGCCTCATGATGTTGGTGGGGCAGATCAACCGTATCCTGCGCCCCCGTCTCAAACTGCACTGATCTGCCATTGCGCTAACAAAAAACCGCCAAATTTGGCGGTTTTTTTATGGGCGTTATCTGGCTAGCCGTGCTAGTCGGTGAGGGGGGTGATAAAGGCCTGCTTGAGGCCTGATGCCAGCAGCAGATAACTTAGACTCCAGATCCCCAGACCCAAGGCCGCAGCTTGGGGCCAGCTAAATTGCCAACCATGCTGCTCGACTATGTGTAACTGCAACCACAGCTCACCCAGCGCCGAAAGCAGGCATAGCGGGCGACCTAAGCGCCACACTCTGTGGTAGATAGGGTGCCCTGGGCGCTGGCGATAGGCGCTTGCCAGCCAGCAGAGGGCGGCGGGCGTCCCCAGGGCCAGACCCCAGTAGAGCTGATGGGGGTCAGGGTAGAAGAGCTCCAGCAGCGTAGCACTCTGCTGCTGACTAGCCAGGGCGAGCAACAGCAGGAGATAGCTGCGCATCAGGGCCAGCAGGCACAGATGCAGCGACCAGGGCAGATGGTGTTCGCCGTTGAGATCCAAAGGGGGGAGTGAGCTATGCATAAAAGAGAGCTGAGTGTAAAGGCGTGGCGAGACCATAGCAGATTTCGCGGGAGAGGGAATAGGCCGTGTTGCCTAAAGCGCCGGTAGCCACTGAGTGGTGGCTACCGGGGCGCCATTAGCCTTTGATCGGTTTAGCCTGAACCAGGACACTCAGCACTGGGCCATCAAAGTAGACCAGTTGTCCCTCCATGAGGCGATTGCTGCCGAGAAAGGGGATCTCCTTAAGCACAGGCGTTGCCGTCGCTGTGGTTGGGGTTTGGGCGTCACTATTCGGGGTGCTGCCAGCATACTGGCTCTCACTGTTTAAGGGCTTGATAACGCCCGCCCCTTTTTTGCTGATGCCCATGCGCCGCAACAGTAGATCGGTTTCCATGAAGAGATAAGGGGTGCGATAGAGGCGTACCAGGCCATCCAGCTCGGGCAGGCTCTCACCCTCGCTCTGGATGCTGCCGGCGGTCACCCGCAGCCAGGGGGCGTTTGCCGAGGTGCCCACAGGTTGGCGCCAGGCTTGATGCAGCAGTACCTGATAACCCGGATCGGCTTTCAGGCGAGCGACTGTGTTGCCTAATTGCAGGTTATCCAGCGGCAGGCCACCCAACATATCCAGACTGAAGCCGCTATCGAGTGCGGGTCTGTGGGTCGAGAGGCTGGCATCTTCGCCACCGTTGCTGGCGGGATCGAAGGTGTGGGCGAAGACAATCATCTCCACTTCATACACAGGGTCGGCGGCCTGGGCAGGCAGGCCCCAGAGCAGTGCCAAGAGCAGGCCAATAATCGGTTTCAACATAGGCTCCTTAAAGTTGATGGGCGGTCAATTCGCCAAGCAAGGATCCCACTAACTGGAGGCGGGCATCACCATCACAGCTCGGGATCTGAAAGCGTAGGCGCGTGGGGCCGTCCATGCGGTAGATGCGTGGCTGACTCTGCAACAATCCAACCAGGTAAGTCGGACTGACACGGGTCTGTTCGGCGAAGTCAATATAGCCAGCTCGCTCACTGACCTCAATGCGCTTGATCCCCAAGGGGGTGGCTTGTTGGCGCAAACCCGCCACATGTAACAGATTTTGCGCCGGTTTGGGCAACAGGCCGAAGCGATCCACCAGCTCGATGCGCAGATCTTCCAGTTCATCGGCATCGGCGGTACTGGCGATCCGTTTATAGATGGAGAGCCGCATGTTGACATCGGGGATGTAGTCATCTGGCAGCAGCGTTGGCAACCTTAGTTCAATGTCGGTGTGATCGGCCAGCAGTTGATCCAGCGAAGGCTCGCGTCCTTCCCGCAATGCCTTGACTGCCTGCTCCAGCATCTCCATGTAGAGGGTGAAGCCCACTGATTCGATCTGGCCGCTCTGTTCATCGCCCAGCAACTCGCCGGCTCCGCGGATCTCCAGGTCGTGCGTGGCCAGCACAAAGCCGGCCCCCAGCTCCTCTAGGGATTCGATAGCTTCCAGACGCTTGATGGCATCCTTGGTCATCTGCTTGGGATGCGGTGTCAGCAGGTAGGCATAGGCCTGGTGGTGCGAACGGCCGACCCGGCCCCGCAACTGGTGTAGTTGGGCCAGGCCCAGATTATCGGCTCGATCCATGATAATGGTATTGGCCGAGGGGACGTCGATCCCGGTTTCGATTATGGTGGTACAGATGAGGAGGTTGTAGCGTTGATGGTAGAAGTCACTCATCACTCGCTCCAACTCCCGCTCACGCATCTGGCCGTGGGCCACGCAGGGGCGTGCCTCGGGTACCAGGGTGGCCAGCTCTTCTGCGCACTTCTCTATGCTCTCGACATTGTTGTGCAGGTAGTAAACCTGACCGCCCCGCTTGAGTTCCCGCAGGATCGCCTCGCGGATCACCGCCTTGTCATATTCGCGCACGAAGGTCTTGATAGCCAGTCGCTTGGCCGGGGGGGTGGCTATGATGGAGAGATCGCGCATGCCGGACATGGCCATGTTCAGCGTGCGGGGTATGGGGGTGGCGGTCAGGGTGAGAATGTCCACATCGGCGCGTAGCGCCTTGATCTTCTCTTTCTGGCGCACACCAAATCTGTGCTCCTCGTCGACGATCAGTAGCCCCAGATCCTGAAACTTCATCTCGTCACTCAGCAGCTTATGGGTGCCTATGATGATGTCGAGCTTGCCTTCGGCCAACAGCCCCAGGGCCGCTTTTTGCTCCTTGGCGCTCTTGAAGCGGCTCATGACCTCTATGTTGACGGGCCAGTTGGCGAAGCGGTCGCGGAAGTTGTCATAGTGCTGCTGCGCCAGCAGGGTGGTGGGGACTAGCACCGCCACCTGCTTGCCGCCGTGAACCGCCACAAAGGCGGCGCGCATGGCCACTTCCGTCTTGCCAAAACCCACATCACCGCATACCAGGCGATCCATGGCCTTGGCTTGGCACATGTCACCCAGCACAGCATTGATGGCATTGAGTTGATCCGGGGTTTCTTCAAAGGGGAAACCTGCGGCAAAGTTGGCGTAGGCCTGCTTGTCATGGCGGAAGGCCAGACCCGGGCGCGCGGCCCGCTTGGCGTAGACATTCAACAGCTCGGCGGCCACATCCCGCACCTTCTCGGCGGCCTTGCGCCGCGCCTTGCTCCAGCTTTCGCTGCCCAATTTGTGCAGGGGCGGGTTTTCACTGCCGCTGTAGCGGCTGATGAGATGCAAGGCGGTGACGGGCACGTAGAGCTTGTCGTTGCCTGCATACTCCAGGGTCAGGTATTCGGTGGTGATGCCGCCGGCGTCTATGGTCTGGAGCCCCAGGTAGCGGCCGACGCCATGATCCAGATGCACGACTGGCTGGCCTATGGTCAGCTCGGCCAGGTTGCGAATGATGGCGTCGTTGCTGCTGGAGGCTTTTTGCTTGTCGCGGCGACGCCGCTGGATCACCCGCTGCCCCAGTAGCTCCCCTTCGCAGATGAGGGCCAGTTGCTGTTCGGGCAAGATAAAGCCCTTCTCCAGCGGGGCGACCAGAATACCGAATGGGGGTTTGGCCGCCATGAACGCGCCGAGGGCGTCAAACTCCTCGGGGTGCAGGTTGACTTGGGCCAACAGCTCGCGCAGGGATTCCCGGCGCCCTTCTGATTCGACGCAAAACAGGATGCGACCACTAAAGTTCTGGCGGAACTGCTCCAGCAATGCCAAGGGCGCGCTTTGGCTGGCATCTATGGTCAGCTCGGGCAGGCGCTGGACATTCAGGTTGTGGCGTCCGGCCTTGGTTTCGCTGGGCAGGCTCTGCAGGGTGAATTGGGTGTAGCCCTTGAGCCCGGCAAACAGGGTTTCGATGGGTTGATAGAGGGTGGATGGCGGCAAGAGGGGGCGCTGAATATCGTGGCGCCGCTCTTCGTAGCGGCGATCTACATCTTGCCAGAAGAGCTGGCCTGCCTCATGGATCTCGCCTTGGGTCAGCAACAGGCTCTGCTCCGGCAGGTAGTCCAGCAGGGAGCTGCTCTGCTCGAAAAACAGTGGCAGATAGTATTCGATGCCGGCGGGCCACAGCCCCTTGCTCACCTGCTGGTAGATACACTCGGGGGCCCGGCTGATCTCGAAGCGTTCCCGATAGCGCTGACGGAACAGTTCGATGGCCTCCTTATCGGTAGGAAACTCATGGGCCGGCAGCAGCCGCACCTCGGCCACCGGCTCGCTGGAACGTTGGCTATCCGGATCGAAGGCGCGAATGGTCTCGATCTCATCATCGAAGAAGTCGATGCGGTAAGGGGTGCGCGAGCCCATGGGGAAGAGATCGAGCAGGGAGCCGCGCGCGGCATACTCACCATGTTCCAGCACCTGCTCCACCAGGTTATAGCCTGCCAGATCCAGGCGACGGCGCAGGCCGAGCAGATCCAGCTTGTCGCCGGGTTTCACCAGCAGGCTGAAGCGCTCGATAAAGCTCTGGGGCGGGGTACGCAGCATCAGGGTGGCAACGGGCAGGATCAGTAACCCCTGCTGCATGCGCGGCAGATGGTAGAGGGTCTCTAACCGCTGGGAGATGATGTCCTGATGGGGGGAGAAGCTGTCGTAGGGCAGGGTCTCCCAGTCGGGAAACAGCAGCACCTTAAGACCGGCTTCGCGCAGCAGGAACTGCACCTCCTGCTCCAGGCGCAGGGCACTCTGGGTATCGGCGACCAGCAGGACCACGGGGTGGTCATGGGCGGTCACCAGTTCGGCTACGGCCAGGGAGAGGGCACTGCCCTCCAGTTGTCCCAGGGTCTGGCGGGCGCCAGCTTTGATGAGTGGTGCCAGGGAAAAAAATGGAGTCATGAGAGGTTACTTTGGTTGAGTGGCTCTTTGCTCAGCCCGAAGCTTGAGCTGACGTGACTGAATATGCAGACTGGCGCGCACCAGCGCCTCCCGGTCTGCTTCCCGAATAACGACATAATGGGCGTGAACCAAGGGGCCCGTCGGCTGGCTTTCGATCTCGCTGACCTGCCCATAGCAGTAGATGGCCGCCGCCTCTTCTTGCAAGAAGAGCTTCAGGCGCAGTAGTTGACCCGGCTGTAGTGGCAGGGAGGAGATAAAGCTCAACTGGCTGCCCCCCACACTCAGGGTGTGGTGCCGACAGACAGGGTCATCCAACTGGGAGAGCAAATAGCTTAGCAGCATATTGATCTTGAATGACTGCTGGTTGATCACCTCAACCAGCACCCCCAGCTCCTCATCCACGTTGCGCAACTGACGGGCCGCGCTCATGTCCACATGGGCTATGGCGCCAGCGATGCGGAACGGCTCAGGCATCTCCTGCTCCAGTTGTTCCAAGCTAGGCAGGGGATAGTCTGACGCCAGGGGCGTCACATTGATGGGGAAACTATGGGCGACACTGAAAAACTGTTCACTCACAAAGAGAGTTATCCTTGTTGCCGTAACATCTTTACATTTATTATCCGCTATCCCTCTTTAATAGCAACGCTCGGGTTTGGCGTGAAATCCACTATCTTTCAACCTGTGAGCCTGGCCATTGGCCTGCGCTACGCGGGGGCGCGCGGTGAAAACCGATTTGCCTCATTTATCTCGCTCTTTTCAACCTTCGGCATTGCCATCGGTGTCATGGCCCTCATCCTGGTCAGTTCAGTGATGAATGGCTTCGAAGGTCAGCTTAAGAATCGTATCTTAGGGGTGATACCCCATGCCTTGGTGACCGGCACGGATGAACATCTTGCCGCTTGGCACCCCCTGGTTCCGCAGCTGAGCAAGTTGCCTCATGTGATGGCCGTGGCTCCCATTATCCAGAACGAAGCCATGGTGCAGGGGCGGGGCCAGATAGCGGCCGTCATGTTGCAAGGGGTCGAGCCTGACTCTTTTCCGGCCCAGGATCTGCTGCGCAACAGCATGGGGGTGGATCGTTTGGCGGCCCTGCAACCGGGTCAGTTCAAGGTGATACTGGGGGCGGCGCTGGCACGTAAACTGGATGTGTTGCCGGGAGATCAGGTGCGGATCCTGGCCAGTGAGGGGAGTCGTTATACCCCTCTTGGGCGAACGCCCAGCCAGCGGCTGTTTACCGTAGCCGGCACCTTCGAAGTGGGCGCCGATGTGGATGAGCAGCTGTTGTTCGTCAACCTGGAGGATGCCCGGCGTCTGATGCGCTACCCCGCTGGGACCATCAGTGGCCTACGCCTGTGGCTGGATGATGCCTTTGCAGTCGATGCGCTCAAGCTTGGTGCACTGACTGAGCAGGCTGCCGACTTGCATCTGGTGGATTGGCGTCGGGATCGAGGCGAACTGTTCCGGGCTGTGGCCATGGAGAAGCACATCATGGGCTTGATGCTGGTGCTAATCATCATGGTGGCGGCGTTCAACATCCTCTCGGCTCTGGTGATGGTGGTACTGGACAAGCAGGGCGAGGTGGCCATCTTGCGCACCATGGGCATGAATGATGGCGCTATCTTGCGCATCTTCATGGTCCAGGGCGCCTGGAGTGGCTTGCTGGGATCGCTCATCGGCACCTTGCTGGGGTTGGCGCTGGCCTATTTCATCAACCCACTATTGCAGTTGCTGGGGCTCAATCTCTATATAGCTGCCGGGGGTATCGGTTTACCTGTCATAGTCGAGCCGCAGCAGATCCTGATCATCACGCTTGGGGCTCTGCTTATTAGCTTCCTGGCTACTCTTTATCCGGCCTACCGCGCCGCTCAGATCCGTCCTGCCGAGGCATTACGCTATGAATAAGACTCTCCTGTTGTCCTGTGAGGGGCTGACAAAAATCTACTGTGAAGGCAAGTTGGAAACGCCCGTGTTACGCGGAGTGGATCTGGAGTTGCGTGTCGGCGAGATGCTGGCGGTGGTGGGGAGTTCCGGCTCGGGCAAGAGCACCCTGCTGCACTTGCTGGGGGCATTGGACACACCCAGCTCGGGCACTGTGCACTTTTCCGGCCATGACATTCACACCTGGTCGGATCGGGTGCAGGCGCAATTTCGTAATCGGGAGCTGGGTTTTGTCTATCAGTTCCACCATCTGCTGGGGGAGTTCTCGGCCCTGGAAAATGCCGCCATGCCGCTGTTGATTGCCGGTATGCCGGTGAAGCAGGCCAGCAGCAAGGCGGCCGCCATGCTGGAGCGGGTTGGCTTGGGGCATCGTCTGGAGCATAAACCGTCGGAGCTCTCAGGCGGTGAGCGGCAGCGGGTGGCGATAGCTCGGGCTCTGGTCAACGAGCCCAAACTGGTGCTGGCTGATGAGCCTACTGGCAACTTGGACCACAAGAGCGCGGCCAGCATCTATAGCCTGATGTGCGAGCTCAATCTGGTAATGGGGACGGCCTTCATTGTGGTCACCCATGATCGAGAGCTGGCGGCCAAGCTTCATCGCCGTATCTCGCTGGTGGATGGTCTGGTGGCGGAGGCGGGTTGATGTATCGTCCTCTGGCGTTTTTTTTGGGTTTACGTTACAGCCGGGCTCGCCGTAGCAGCGGTTTTGTCTCCTTCATCTCCGCCGCCTCCATCATTGGCATCTCCCTGGGGGTGATGGCTCTGATCCTGGGGCTCTCCGCCATGAACGGCTTTGAGCGGGAGCTCAGGGCGCGGGTGTTGGCCGTGGTGCCGCATGCCGAAACAGAGATAGTGCCGGGGCAGGGGGAGATACCCCGTTGGCAGCAGGCTGCACAGAAGATGGCCAAGACACCGGGTGTGCTAGCGGTGGCCCCGCTTATTCGCCTCAATGGCCTGTTGGAGCGGGGTGACAAGCTCAAGGCGGTACAATTGCGTGCCGTGTTGCCCGCCGCCGAAACCAAGATTTCAGCTGCCGATAGTTACATGACAGGAGCGGGTCTGGAGGAACTTAAACCCGGTGGCAACGGTGTCATCCTCGGCAAGAGCATTGCTGACAAGTTGGGGGTGAAACTGGGTGAAAACATCACGCTGTTGTTGCCGGATGTGGCGGATGCCGCTTCGGCCTCCTCTGCCCTGAAGAGCCCGCTGCAGCGACGCTTCAAGGTGGTGGGCTTTATGGAGATTGGCGGTCAGTTGGATGGCATGCTGGGTTTCATTCACTTAGCCGATGCCCAGCAGGCGCTGGGTATCGGGGATCAGGTTCAGGGCTTCAGCTTCAAAGTGACCAATCTGATGCAGGCGCAAGTTCAGGCCTTCGAAGCTGCAGACAAGCTACCCTATCGCATGTATGTGCGTAGCTGGAAGAATTCCCAAGGTTATCTCTACCAGGATATCCAGCTAGTGCGTACCGTCATGTATGTGGTGATGCTGATGGTGGTGGCCGTGGCCTGCTTCAATATCGTCTCGACTCTGGTGATGGCGGTAAACGAGAAGCGGGGTGACATTGCCATCTTGAAGACTATGGGGGCCGGGGCCTGGCAAATTCGTCTGACCTTCATGGTACAGGGGGTGATCAACGGGTTGGCTGGTGCCGTGATAGGTGGTCTGCTGGGGGCGGGGCTTTCCAACTATCTCACCCCGGCAATCCACGCTATCGAGACGTTGATAGGTCATCGCTTCTTGAACCCGGAGATCTACTTCATCGATTTTCTGCCCTCTGAACTCCATCTGCTGGATGTGGCCATAGTCACTGGCACCGCCATCCTGATGAGTCTGCTCGCCACCCTCTATCCGGCTTGGCGCGCCAGTGGCCTGCAACCGGCTCGTGAGCTAGGCCGTTAGATACTCGGTACGGCAAGACAGGAACAGGGCCCTCGGGCCCTGTTCTCGTTATGGGTGCCTTAAACATTGAGTGGCTGAGTCATAGCGCTGGTTTGACGGTGCTAGGCCCCTCTGCCTGGAGAAAGGGCTGGAGTCTAGCGCGCCTCGGCTGAGCGGCGGCGTTAAAGCTTGAGTCTGAGAATGCTCCCTCTAGCCCCAATCAGAGATGCTTTACCCTGCCAGGCGCCCTTTTCCTGGCATAAGAAAAGGCGCCGTAGCGCCTTGTCGTTTCGTTGCGTGTGCACTTTACTCTTCGGGTTGTGCCGTTGGGCGTTTCTTCCAGCGATGGCGCAGGTAACCGACCACGATAAACAGCAGCACAACGGCCGCAAACAGCAGGATACCGGTTTGTCCGCGTCCGACCCACTTCATCAACCAGTCGCGGTTATAGGCTCCGAGATAACCCAGGTAGACCCAAATAGGCACAGAGATGAAGGCAGCGAAGCCATCCATCAGGATGAAGCGCAGGAAGCTCATCTGTCGGCTCATACCGGCCGTGACGAAGATCGGCGAGCGTAGCCCGGGGAGAAAACGGGCAACGAACAGCACCCAGTTACCATACTTGGCAAATTTTTCCTGCACATGGGCAAAACGGTGGGGCGGCAGAATACGGCGGATGGGGGGGAAATTCAGGATCCGTTCACCGAAGATGCGGCCCAACATGAACATGGTGGCATCACCAAGCAAGACACCGGCCATACAGACGAAAAACATGGTATGCACATCGGCAAAGCCGAGCCCAGAGATGATGCCGCCAGCGACGAGAGTGATGTCTTCAGGGATGGGGACGCCAAAACCACAGATCAGCAGAATGAAAAAAACGGCGAAATAACCATAATCGGTAAAAAGTGCAATCAGGATATCCATGTGTTCGCTTGCTCACCTCGAATAGGCCCAGGGTGTCACTCTTGTTATGGACCGGGATATGACGGTCATGGGTCGGGCGGATAAGATCCTGGCCAGCCAAACTGACTGGCGATACGTCGATGCACACTCTAACCGACTAGGCGGAATCGAACTAGCAAAATTGGATCGCCACTTAGCAATCGTCTGCGGCTTGTCTGCTTGTTACGCGGCGTTAAGGCGCCGGCGCCGTTGTCTTAGTTTGCGCAGTATGGCCAGTCGCCACATCCCCTCTATTCCCAGATAGCCCACGCCTCCGCTGACCACGGCGAGCACGGCAGAACCGAGCAAGAAGGGCCAGCCAATGGTGGTCATGACCGAGAGTAACCAGTGCCAACTTAGTTCCGGCTGAAACTCGACAGGTGGCATACCCAGTATCCGGGCTCCACACTGATAGGCCAGATAGAAGAGGGGCGCCATGGTTAATGGGTTAGTCAGCCACACCAGCGCCACGGCAATGGGGAGATTGGCGCCCCAGGCGATAGCCGCCCCGGCCGCCAGCAGCATCTGACAGGGGAGTGGCACCCAGGCCATGAAGAGCCCTACGGCAAAGGCGCCAGCCGCCGAACGGCGGTTGAGTTGCCAGAGTTGCTGATTGGCCAGCCAGGGCGCTAATAGGCGCAAGTGTTTGTGCTGTTGCAGCTGGCGCGGATCTGGCATCCAGCGCCGGAGCAGTTCTTTCGGCATGGGTCACTCCAAACATCGGTTTTGTAAGCACAGGCATGGTGCCATGGATAGGTTTTTACTCTGTTTTGCCCTGGGCGCCGTGTCGTCCCTGATGTGGCCGCTGCTGCCCTCCTGCTGGCTGGGGTGGGGGCTGGTACTACTGGCGTTGCTCGCTTTATGGCGGCAACGCTGGGGTTGGGGAGGGGCCGGTCTGGGATTAGGCTGGTGCCTGCTGTTTTTCCATTGGCAACTGGCCTGGCTCACCCAGCTTGGGCTCACGCCGTCAGGCCAACCCGTTGTGCAGCATACCATAACCGGGCAGGTGACGGCACTCAGCGTCAAGCCGCCCATGACGTATCTGGTGTTACAGCTAACGAGCCTGAATGGTCGAGCGCTGACGCCTCAGCCCCTGGTGCGAGTGAGTTGGTATGGTAAGCAGAAAGTGCCCGGACTGGGCTCAGAGGTGGCGGGGAAAATCCGGCTTAAACCGGCTCATGGCTTGGCTAACCCTGGCGGTTTTGTGTTGGAGCGCTGGCTGTTGGGGGCGGGCATTTCGGCCACAGGTTCTGTCTCCTCGCTGCAACTGGTGCGTGCGCCACCTGAGCTTCCTTGGCGTGAGCGTTGGTTGCGAGAGGCGACGACCGCCCTACAGCCTTTGGCGCAAGGCCCGCTGATCCTGGCCATGGTCTACGGGGAGCAACAGTGGGTGCCTGCCGAGCAGTGGCAACTGCTGCGGGATGGCGGCATCATCCATCTGATTGCCGTCTCAGGCATGCATATTGGTCTGGCTGCTTGGTTAGGCTTCTGGCTTGGGCGACTCATCACCCTGATGCCCGGTCTGTCACGCTGGCGCACTGGGCTCCCGCTGTTGCTCTCCCTGGCGCTGGCGACCTTCTATACCCTGTTGAGCGGTTTCGCCCTGCCTGCGCAGCGGGCTCTGTTCATGCTGGCCGTCTGGTTGCTGCTACGGGCGTTACAGTGTCACTGGTCCGCCTGGCGGGTCTGGTGGCTCTGTTGGGTCTTGCTGGTGGCCTATCAGCCCTGGTGCCTGTTCAGTAGTAGCTTCTGGCTCTCCTTTGTGGCTATCGGCCTGTTGTGGTTGACCACGCTGGTATGGCGCAAGCCCAACCTGTTGCAGATCCAGCTGGTTATGCTGGTGGGGTTGTTGCCTTGGCAACTGCTCTGGTTCGGCGGGGTAAGCTTGCTCGCCATCCCCATCAACTTGCTGGCTATCCCGCTGTTTTGTCTGCTGTTGATCCCCATTGGGCTGCTTGGTGGCCTATTGCTGCCCCTGGCCCCAGCGTTGGCCCAGGGGTGCTTTTACGGCTGCAATCTGCTGCTGCAGTGGAGTCTGTCTGCTATGCAGTGGTTGTTTACTCAGGTGAATGGTTGGCTGTGGCTGGATGACACGACCCTCTATCTGCTGAGTTTGAGCTGGTTAGCGTTGCTGACGCTTTGGCTGCCTGGGCGCCGACCTTTGCTCTGGCTGCTGGGGTGGGGGGCCTTGCTGGGCTGCTGGCAACCCGCGCCCTTATGGGAAGTGTTAGTCATAGATGTGGGTCAGGGGCTCTGTGTCTTGGTTCGGCAGCAGGATCGAGGCATGTTGTTCGATACCGGAAATGCGGTGCCGGGGGGCGTTAATCTGGCGGAGGCCGCCATCTTGCCACTCTTGCGCCGAGAGGGGATAAAACAGCTCGATTATCTGCTGGTCAGCCATAAGGACAGGGATCACTCGGGCAACTGGCAGGCCCTCTACCAGGCGCTGCCGGTGCGCCAGCTTATCTCTTCGGCGCCCCTCTCTGCCGTGACGACACGCTGTCGACGCGGCCAGCATTGGCAATGGCAGGCGTTGGATCTGCGGCTGCTCTGGCCGCTTGACCCAAGACAAGGGGAAGAGAATCAGGACTCCTGCGTGCTGCGAGTGAGCGATGGTCGTCATACTCTGCTGTTGACCGGGGATATGCCGGCGGCCCAGGAGGCCGAACTCTTGCGGCGATCGGCAGAAGATCTCCAGGCCGATTGGCTGCTCTCCGGTCATCATGGCAGTCGCCACTCCTCCTCCGCGCCTTTTGTCGCGGCCGTGGGGGCCAAGGAGGTGATCCATAGCAGTGGCTATGCCAATCGTTGGGGATTTCCCCATGCCGAGGTGGTGCAGCGCTTCGCGGGCTCCCGGCAATGGAACACGGCCGAGGCCGGCCTGATACGTATCCAGATCTGGCCTGAGCGCAGCGAGATCGGCGCTTATCGCACCAGCCAGCCCTGGTACCGCGATCTGGATGCTTGGTTGGGGCAGGCTGAACCGCTAGAATAGCCGCTTATCTTGATAGGACTGGATTCTCATGCAACAGATTGAAATGGCCGGGCAACATCCTTCTAGCATGGCAACGCTCAAACGCTTGCTGGTCTACATCAAGGATCGCAAGGCGGGGCTGGCACTGGCTATGGTTGGCATGGCGGGTTATGGGGTGGTGGATACCTCCCTGGTCTACTCCATCCGCCCACTGATTGACGATGGTCTGAGTGGCAAAAACCCGAATGTACTCTTCTGGATGGCGTTTGTGGTCACAGGCCTGGTCTTGCTGCGTGGCGTCAGTGCCTTCCTATCGGACTACTTCATGAGCTGGGTGGGCAGTCATGTGGTGATGAAGCTGCAGCGGGATGTGTTCAGTCACATGATGGGCATGCCCATGGCCTTCTTCGACAAGAACAATACTGGTGCCCTGCTCTCCAAGGTGACCTATGACGCCAGCCAGGTCTCATCTGCCGCCAGCTCTACCCTGGTGGCGCTCATTCGCGAAGGGATCACAGTCCTGGGTTTGCTGGGGATGATGTTCTACCACTCCTGGCAACTGTCGCTGATCTTCTTTGCGGTTGGGCCTGTCGTCGGCCTGTTGCTCTCGATCATCAGTCGCCGCTTCCGCCGCATCAGCCGCAATATTCAACATGCCATGGGAAATATCACCACCTCTACCGAGCAGATGCTGCGTGGTCATAAGGAGGTATTGATGTTTGGTGGCCAGGAGGTGGAGAGTGAGCGCTTTGCCCAGGTCAGCAACCATATGCGTTACCAGAACATGAAGATGGTGGTGGTGGATGCTTTCGGTTCCTCCATGGTGCAGATCATTGCCTCCAGCGCCCTGACAGTGCTGCTTATCGTCGCCTCCATGCCTGGGGTGCTCAATACTCTGACGCCAGGAGCCTTCTCGCTCATCCTCACCTCTATGATGATGCTGCTCAAGCCCTTGAAGAGCCTGACCCAGATCAACAACCAGTTCCAGAAGGGGATCGCCGCTAGCCAGAGTCTGTTCGAGCTGATGGATCACCCCCTGGAGCAGGATAGTGGCACCTTGGCTCTGGAGCATGCTCAGGGGCGCATCGAGCTGCGCAATGTTACCTTTACCTATCCCACCAAAGAGCAGCCAGCCCTGCGCAACATCAATCTGGTGATTGAGCCGGGCAAGACAGTGGCTCTGGTCGGGCGCTCTGGCTCGGGCAAGAGCACCATCGCCAGCCTGTTGACTCGCTTCTATGATGTCAACGAGGGGACTATCCTGCTGGATGGCCATGACATTCGTGACTACAAGTTACGGGATCTGCGTCGTCAGTTCGCCCTGGTCTCCCAGCATGTTCACCTGTTCAATGACACGGTTGCCAACAACATCGCCTATGCGGCTGCCGATGCGTTTACGCAGGAGCAAATCGAGGCGGCGGCGCGTATCGCCAATGCCGACGGTTTCATCCGTCAGATGCCCTTGGGCTATCAGACGGTTGTTGGCGAGAATGGCGCCAACCTCTCGGGGGGGCAGCGCCAGCGTCTGGCCATAGCCCGAGCCCTGCTGCGGGATACCCCTGTCTTATTGCTGGATGAGGCCACCTCGGCGCTCGATAGTGAGTCTGAGCGCCATATTCAGGGGGCGCTGGAGGCTCTGTGCAAGAATCGCACGACCCTGGTTATTGCTCATCGACTTTCAACCATAGAGCAGGCAGACGAGATACTGGTGGTGGATGAGGGTCGGATCATAGAGCGTGGCGATCACCAGACGCTGATGGCGAAAAATGGCGCCTATGCCCAACTGCGCAACACCCAGTTTGGAGTCGAGGCGTGAAGCTGGAGGCGCTCTGGTATCGCCCCTGTCGCTGGCTCTGGTTGTTAAGCCCGCTGAGCCTGCTGTTCTGGCTTATCACTGCCCTGCGCCGTCAGGCCTATCGATTGGGCTGGATACCGCGCTATCGCGCACCTGTGCCTGTGATAGTGGTGGGTAATCTCTCGGTCGGCGGCAATGGCAAGACCCCGGTTGTCATCTGGCTGGTGGAGACCCTGCGCGCCGCCGGTTGGCAGCCAGGGGTGGTCAGCCGAGGCTATGGTGGTAAGGCGGCAGTTTACCCTCTGCTGCTAACGGCCGAGACTCCCGCCGCCGAGTGTGGCGATGAGCCCAGATTGATTGCGGATCGCTGTGGCGTGCCGGTGGCCGTGGCACCCAAGCGTGCCGAGGCGGTGCAGGCCCTGCTAGCGACGGGGCAGGTAGACCTCATCATCTGTGATGATGGCCTGCAGCATTACGCCCTGGCACGGGATCTGGAGCTGGTGGTGGTCGATGGGGAGCGCCGTTTCGGCAATGGCCATCTACTGCCCATGGGCCCGCTGCGGGAAGGGCTCTGGCGTCTGGGGCAGGTGGATGCCGTTCTGTGTAATGGCGGCACGGCGCAGCCGGGGGAGTATTCCATGACGTTGCTCGCACAAACGGTACAGCCTCTGCTGCCTCAGGAAAGTGGCTTGCCAACTCATACTCAAGTGGATGCTATGGCCGGGATTGGCCACCCGCCGCGTTTTTTCAACACCTTGCGTCAGCTGGGCTACGATTTGCAGCAGACGGTGGCATTTGCCGACCATCAGAGTTTCGATGCTAAGGCGTTGGCCAAGCAGTTTAGTGACCGTCCGCTGCTGATGACGGAGAAGGATGCGGTCAAGTGCCGCGAGTTTGCGCAAGCCAATTGGTGGTATTTGCCGGTGGCGGCCCAACTGCCGCACTCACTGGCAGAATTCATAGTCCATACATTGAAGGGAGTGAAACATGGCACTGGATCATAAGTTACTGGATATCATCGCTTGCCCGATCTGCAAGGGCAAGTTGAGCTATGACAAGGCGAAGGGCGAGCTCATCTGCCGTGCCGATCGCCTGGCCTATCCCATTGAGGATGATATTCCTGTGTTGCTGGAAAGCCGGGCCCGCACCTTAACTCTGGAAGAGTTGCCATCATGAGCTTCGTCGTCGTCATTCCCGCCCGTTATAGCTCTTCGCGTCTGCCCGGCAAACCCCTGGCCGATATCCACGGTAAACCCATGATCGAGTGGGTGATCGAGCGGGCCCTGCAGGCGGGCGCCGAGCGCGTGATAGTGGCCACCGATGATGAGCGCATCAAGCGTGCCATAGCCCACGCCGGTGCAGAGGTGTGTATGACTTCGGTTGATCATCAATCAGGTACCGAACGCTTGGCCGAGGTGTGTGAGACCTTGGGCTTGGCCCCGGACACCATAGTGGTCAATGTCCAGGGCGATGAGCCGCTCATTCCCCCCGCCGTCATTCGGCAGGTGGCCGAGGATCTGGCGGCCAATCAGGCGCCGATGGCGACCCTGGCCGTGCCCATTACCGAGCAAGAAGAGCTGTTCAATCCCAACGCCGTCAAGGTGGTTACCGATGCGGCGGGCTACGCCCTCTACTTTAGTCGGGCTGCGATTGCCTGGGAGCGGGATAACTTTGCCCTGGCTGAGCGCGTGATGAGCGCTCCCCATGCGCGTCATGTGGGCATCTACGCCTATCGCGCCGGGTTTATTCGCCAATATGTGGGGTGGGCGCCTAGCCCGCTTGAGCAGATTGAGGCGCTGGAACAACTGCGTGTGCTCTGGCACGGAGAGCGCATCCATGTGGCCATGGCGCTGGAGACTCCGCCCGCGGGCGTGGATACTGCCGACGATCTGGAGCGAGTGCGTCGTTATCTGGCTACGGCTCAGAAGTAAGGTGCGCAGCAGCTAAGCGTACGGTAGTTAATTTGGCTATGGGTCGCTGAGGCGACCTATTTTTTGCTCACATTTTGTTAACTGGATCGGGTTTCTGGTTAGATTAATCGATTCACCTTGTTCGTTATCGCGTCTGGCTATAGCATGAAAGCGTTTTCTAATTCATGGAGCGATGCGATGAAGCAGGGTATTACACTCGGTGAGTTCGTCATTCAGCAGCAGGCTGATTTTCCTCATGCCACGGGGGAGTTGAGCTCATTGCTCTCCTCCATCCGCCTGGCGGCCAAGATGGTGAATCGCGAGATCAATCAGGCGGGGATCAGCGAGATCCTGGGCAGCATGGGCATAGCTAACGTACAGGGCGAGGAGCAGCAGAAACTCGATTGGTATGCCAACGAGCGCTTCAAACTGGCGCTGGCGGCGCGAGGTGAGGTGTGTGGGCTGGCCTCGGAGGAGGAGGAGGAGTTTGTGGCCTTTGCGCCGGTGGAGGGTACCCGCTCCAAGTATGTGGTACTGGTTGATCCGCTGGATGGCTCCTCCAACATAGATGTAAACGTCTCGGTGGGCACTATCTTCTCCATCTATCGCCGGATCAGTGAGGCTCCCGCCTCGGTATGTCAGCGTGATTTTTTGCAACCGGGTTTCCGGCAGGTCGCGGCGGGCTACATCATCTATGGTTCATCGACCATGCTGGTTTACAGCACGGGGCAGGGGGTCAATGGCTTCACCCTTGACCCCTCTATCGGCTGCTTCTATCTCTCCCACCCCAAGATGCAGATCCCGGAGGAGGGGTTCATCTATTCGGTGAACGAGGGCAACTATCTCAAGTTCCCTCTGGGGGTGAAGCAGTATCTCAAGTATTGTCAGGCGCAGGACCCCGAGACTCATAGGCCCTATGGCTCGCGTTATATCGGCTCTTTGGTCTCCGACTTTCACCGCAGCCTGATCAAGGGGGGGATCTACATGTACCCATCCGGTACTAACTCGCCCCAGGGCAAGCTGCGTCTGCTCTATGAGTGCAATCCCCTGGCATTTTTAGTGGAGCAGGCGGGGGGGATCGCCAGCGATGGTTTCTCGCGCATTCTCGACAAGCAGCCCCAGAGTCTGCATGAACGAACCCCCTTCTTCATCGGCTCCAGCAACATGGTGCGAAAACTGCAGCAGATGATGCGGGAGTTCTCTCCTGAGCTGGGGGCTGATTCTTGATAGAAAGATGCAGATAGCAGAAGGCGGCCCTTGAGCCGCCTTTGTGTTAGTAGCCTAAGCCGCTTTGTGCGATTAGGTTAGCGCTCGTCCATGGGCTGAACGGCCCGGGTTGGCGCGCCGGAATAGAGCTGGCGCGGGCGGCCAATCTTGCTGCCCGGATCGGATTGCATCTCCAGCCAGTGGGAGATCCAGCCAATGGTGCGGGCCAGCGCGAAGATCACAGTGAACATGGAGGTCGGAATGCCAATGGCGTTGAGAATGATGCCAGAGTAGAAGTCCACGTTGGGATAGAGCTTCTTGTCGACAAAATAGGGGTCGGAGAGGGCAATCCGCTCCAGCTCCATGGCCACATCCAGCAGCGGGTGATCCGTGACATTCAGCTCCTTGAGCACTTCATGGCAGGTGTCACGCATGACGGTGGCGCGCGGATCGTAATTCTTGTAGACCCGGTGGCCGAAGCCCATCAGACGGAACGGGTCATTCTTGTCTTTGGCGCGGGCGACAAAGTGCGGAATGCGCTCGACTGAACCAATCTCCTGCAGCATCTTCAGGCAGGCCTCATTGGCGCCACCATGGGCTGGACCCCACAGGGAGGCAATACCGGCGGCGATGCAGGCAAAGGGGTTGGCCCCGGAAGAGCCGGCCAAGCGCACACTGGAGGTCGAGGCGTTCTGCTCATGGTCGGCATGGAGGATGAAAATCCGATCCATGGCGCGCTCGATAACCGGGTTGACCCGGTACTCTTCGCACGGTACGGCAAACATCATGTGCAGGAAGTTGCCCGCATAGCTGAGATCGTTACGCGGGTACATGAAGGGTTGGCCGATGGAGTACTTGTAAGACATGGCCGCCAGCGTGGGCATCTTGGAGATGAGACGGAAGGCGGCAATCTCTCTGTGCTTTGGGTTATTGATATCCAGCGAGTCGTGATAGAAGGCGGAGAGGGCGCCCGCGACCCCACACATGACGGCCATAGGGTGCGAGTCTCGACGGAACGCCTTGAACAGCGAGGTCATCTGCTCATGGACCATGGTATGGCGCATCACATGGGCATAAAACTGATCATACTGCGCTTGATTGGGCAGCTCGCCCATCATCAGCAGGTAGCAGACTTGCATGTAGTTGGTATGCAGTGCCAAGTCGGCAATCGGGTAGCCACGGTGTAGCAGTATCCCTTTGTCACCATCTATGTAGGTGATTTTGGACTCGCATGAAGCGGTAGAGAGAAAGCCCGGATCGAAGGTGAAATAGCCGTGGGCGCCCAAGGCGCGCACGTCTATGACCTCGGGCCCCTCAGTGCCAACCAGTATGGGTAACTCAATGGGATCGCGTCCTGGAATATGTAATGTGGCGATCTTGTCAGCCATAGCAATTCTCCTTTGCTCATTATTCTTGAGACACTCAACTCGGGTGTTGGGACATGATAACGCGAGAAAGCGTGCTCTGATGGGGTGTATTTGTATCAGATGGGGGGGGGTTGTCAATTTTAGTGGCGGTAGTTGCTCACTATGTAGTCATAGACTGAGATCTGGCTTGAAGAAATGATGTTTCATGAATGTTGTGAGTTTGTAATCAAAACAGGCCGCTGGATATACTCGATAACAGGATATGTGGTGGTTGGATGATTTTGCAAAATAACAGATATAGCTGAGTTCGTTGGCAAGAGTGGGCTGAACTCCCGGATGTGACTAGCGAGGAATAGTGGCTCGAGCCGTGAAATTAGTGATTTGTTTGCCAACTCGAACCAGGTTTCATGGGCTGGTTTCGGGTCGAATATTGATAATGCATTGAGAATACAGGATTATCAGTTCCCACAGTTGATGTGGGGTTAGCCGACTGCCTGTAAATCACCCATTCATCCCTCCTGGCATTCCGACCATAGGCTGGCGTTTGCCATTCTATTGAGCAGGGGATGGGACAACTCTGGCCTGCCTCTGAAAGCTGCCCTGCAGTATTGATAACAAGGGATCACCATGCACAATGGCGCAATGAAAGCCTGGTTAGACTCTTCTCACCTAGCGGGTGCGAATGCCACCTACATTGAGGGTTTATACGAATCCTATTTGCAGGATCCTCTTTCGGTCAGTGATGAATGGCAACAGCGTTTTGCTGAATTGAATGGCGGCCAGGCTGAGCCACTGCATGCTCCGGTTCGCGAACACTTTCGTCGTCTGGCCATGGCGGGCCATGCTCGTCAGTCCATGATGGAGGTGAAGACCGATATTCGACAGATCCGGGTGTTACAGCTCATCAATGCTTACCGTAGTTGTGCCCATCAGATGGCCAAGCTGGATCCTCTGGGGCTGTGGCAGAGGGAGCCGGTCAGTGAGTTGGATCCTGCGTTTTACGAATTGAGCGATGGCGACCTGGATACCCGCTTTAATGTGGGCTCCTACATGGGGGGCTTGCCCACCATGAGCCTGCGGGATCTGCTCTCGTCGCTACAGAAGAGTTACTGCGGCTCCATCGGGGCCGAATACATGCACATGACCTCTATTGAGGAGAAGCGCTGGATCCAGGCCCGGCTTGAGGCGGCTGAAGGGCAGGCAAACTTCTCTGCCGAGCAGCGTCGCCAGATCCTGGCCGATCTGACCGCGGCCGAAGGGTTGGAGCGCTATCTGGGGGCCAAGTTCCCGGGGGCCAAGCGCTTCTCACTTGAGGGCGGGGACATGCTGGTGCCCATGGTCAAGACCCTGCTGCGCGAGGCCGGCAAGGCGGGTACGCGGGAGGCGGTGATCGGCATGGCCCACAGAGGGCGCTTGAACATGCTGATCAATGTCCTGGGCAAACGCTCCCAGGAGCTGTTCGACGAGTTTGCCGGTAAGCACGGCGAGTCTTGGGGGACGGGCGATGTGAAGTATCACATGGGCTTCTCCTCGGACTTTGCGACCGAGGGTGGCAATGTCCATCTGGCACTGGCCTTCAACCCCTCCCACCTGGAGATAGTCAATCCTGTGGTGGTTGGTTCGGTGCGAGCCAGGCAGGATCGCTTGGGCGACAAGAGTGGACTCATGGTGTTGCCCATCACAGTACACGGCGATTCCGCCATGCCGGGACAAGGCGTGGTTGCCGAAACCTTCAACATGTCCCAGACCCGTGCCTTCGGGGTCGGTGGAACCATTCGGCTGGTGATCAATAATCAGATTGGTTTCACCACCTCCAACCCCAAGGATACCCGCTCCACCCTCTATTGCACCGATATTGCCAAGATGGTGCAGGCACCCATATTCCATGTAAATGGCGATGATCCTGATGCGGTCATCTTTGTCACCCAATTGGCTTTGGAATTCCGCAACACCTTCCATCGGGATGTGGTGATCGATCTGGTCTGTTATCGGCGCAATGGTCACAATGAGGCGGATGAGCCGAGCGCAACCCAGCCCTTGATGTACCAGAAGATCAAGCAGCATCCTACGACGCGCCAGTTGTATGGCGAGCGCTTGACTGAGTGCGGGGTTTTGACCGCCGATGGGGTTGACCAGTTAGCGTTGAATTACCGTGCGGCTCTGGATAGAGGCGAGTGCGTAGTGTCGGAGTGGCGCCCCATGGGCCAGCAGTACCAAGCCTGGACCCCCTATCTGGGCCACGATTGGGATATGGCTTATGACTCCCGCTATGGGGTGGACGAGCTCAAGGCATTGGGCGAGCAACTCTGTTGCTATCCGGCTGACCATGAGCTGCAGCGCCAAGTGCAGAAGATCTATGATGATCGCCGCTTGATGAGTCGGGGTGAGAAGCTGGTGGATTGGGGTTTTGCCGAGAATCTGGCTTATGCCTCGTTAGTGACGGCGGGTTACCGGGTGCGGTTGACTGGCCAGGATTCGGGTCGCGGCACCTTCTTCCACCGCCATGCGGTACTACATGACCAAAAACAGGGGAAGGCCTATCTCCCCCTGGCGCATCTGAGTGAGGATCAAGCCTCGTTCGAAGTCTATGACTCTGTGCTTTCCGAAGAGGCCGTCGTGGCTTTCGAGTATGGTTATGCCACTGCAGCCCCGGCGGGCCTCACCATCTGGGAAGCCCAGTTCGGTGACTTTGCCAATGGCGCCCAGGTGGTGATTGACCAGTTTGTCTCCTCCGGTGAGCAGAAGTGGGGGCGGCTGTGTGGCTTGACCCTGTTCCTGCCTCATGGTTACGAGGGTCAGGGCCCAGAGCACTCCTCGGCTCGCCCGGAACGTTATCTGCAGCTATGTGCCCAGCACAATATGCAGATCTGCATTCCCACCACACCGGCCCAGGTGTTCCATATGTTGCGGCGGCAAATGGTGCGGCCATTACGGCGCCCGCTCATCGTATTTACCCCCAAGTCATTGCTGCGACACCCACAGGCGGTCTCCTCTTTGGATCAGCTGGCCACGGGTTGTTTTCAGAATGTGATTGGCGAGATCGATCCCCATGAGCCGCAAGTCGTGACCCGTGTCGTGATGTGTTCGGGTAAGGTTTACTACGATCTGCTAGAGGCCCGACGCAAGGGGGCGCTGGCCCATGTGGTGATAGTGCGCATTGAGCAACTCTACCCCTTCCCTCATGCCGAGCTGATGCAGGTCCTCGCCGCCTATCCCCAGGTGCAGGAGTTCGTCTGGTGTCAGGAAGAGCCGCAGAATCAGGGTGCCTGGTATTGCAGCCAGCACCATTTCCGTGAGGCCATCCCTGATGGGGCCAAGTTACGTTATGCGGGGCGCCCGGCTTCGGCTTCGCCGGCGGTGGGGTATATTTCTTTGCACCTGAAGCAGCAAAAGGCGCTGGTGGAAGAGGCTTTGAACTGAGACTGCAACGACAAGGATAACAAGAATGAGTGTAGAGATCCGAGTTCCAGAATTGCCTGAATCCGTGGCCGATGCCACGGTCGGGAATTGGCATAAGAACGTGGGTGAGGCGGTGAAAGCGGGCGACTTGCTGGTGGAGATCGAGACCGATAAGGTGGTGCTAGAGGTCCCGGCTGCGGAGGATGGTATTCTCTCCGCTATATTGTGCGAGCGTGGCGCGACCGTCCTCTCCCGCCAGCCGTTGGCGACCCTGACTCCGGGTGTCGTCACCCCGGCTGCCAGTTCAACGGCCGAGGAGGAGCAGGCCTCGGAGGCCGATATTCTGACTCCCTCGGTACGGCGTATGTTGGCCGAAGAGGGGATTGATCCGGCTCAGCTGGTGGGCTCTGGCCGCGGCGGGCGCATTACTCGGGAAGATATCAGTCGTTTTCTGGCCAGCCGTCCCAAGGTTGTGCCGAGTGCGCCAGCCGTGACGGTAGCTAGCTCTGTGGTGGATGTGGTGACTATGGGGCAGAGTAACGCGTTGCGGGAAGAGAAGCGGGTGCCCATGACACGCCTGCGTCAGCGAGTCGCTGAACGTCTGCTGGATGCCAAGAATACCACGGCCATGCTGACCACCTTCAACGAGGTGAACATGAAGCCCATCATGGATATTCGCAAGGGCTATCAGGAGCGCTTCGAAAAGCGGCATAACATCAAGCTGGGCTTCATGTCCTTCTATGTCAAGGCGGTGACCGAGGCGCTGAAACGCTATCCCATAGTCAACGCCTCCATCGATGGTGGTGACATCGTTTACCACAACTATTTTGACATCAGCATAGCGGTTTCGACCGAGCGTGGCCTGGTGACACCCGTGCTGCGCGATTGCGATAGCATGTCGCTGGCCGACATTGAACGTGGCATTAAGTCGTTGGCGGATAAGGCGCGAGATGGTAAGTTGACGGTCGACGATCTCTCCGGTGGCAACTTTACCATCACCAATGGCGGGGTGTTCGGCTCCTTGATGTCGACCCCCATCATCAATCCGCCACAAAGTGCCATTCTGGGTATGCACAAGATCCAGGACAGGCCCATGGCCGTTGATGGCCAGGTGGTGATCCTGCCTATGATGTACTTGGCTCTCTCCTACGACCATCGCATCATAGATGGCCGTGACTCGGTTGGTTTCCTCGTGACGGTGAAGGAGTTGTTGGAAGACCCAACACGCCTGCTACTGGATATCTGATTATCACACTCCGGCGCCTAAGGCGCCGGAATTACACAACAGGGACAGAGTGTCATGAATTTGCACGAATATCAGGCGAAACAATTGTTTGCCGAATATGGCTTGCCGGTTCCGGCGGGTATGGCATGTTCCAGTGTGCAGGAGGCTGTCGATGCAGCCACAGCACTGGGGCAGGATAAGTGGGTGGTCAAGTGTCAGGTTCACGCCGGTGGCCGAGGTAAGGCCGGTGGCGTCAAGGTCGCGACCAGTAAGGAAGAGGTGCGAGCCTTCACCGAGCATTGGTTGGGTAAACATCTGGTGACCTATCAGACCGATGCCAAGGGGCAGCCGGTCAATAAGATACTGGTTGAGAGTTGCACCAGCATAGCCAAGGAGCTCTACCTGGGCGCCGTGGTGGATCGCTCCTCGCGTCGCGTGGTGTTCATGGCCTCTACCGAAGGGGGCATGGAGATTGAGAAGGTCGCTCATGAGACACCTGAACTCATTCACAAGGCGGTACTCGATCCGCTGACCGGCCCGCAGGCCTACCAGGCGCGCGAACTGGGCTTCAAACTGGGGCTGAATGCCAGCCAGCTCAAGCAGTTTACCGCCATCTTCCTGGGGTTGGGCAAGATGTTCGTGGCCCACGATCTCGCCTTGCTGGAGATCAACCCGCTGGTGATCACAGGTGAAGGCAATCTGCTCTGCCTGGATGGCAAGATCAACATCGACTCCAATGCGCTCTATCGCCAGCCTAAGCTGCGCGAGATGCATGACATCAGCCAGGAAGATGAGCGTGAAGCCCATGCCGCCCAGTGGGAGCTCAACTATGTGGCGCTCGATGGCAACATCGGCTGTATGGTCAATGGTGCCGGTCTGGCCATGGGCACCATGGACATCATCAAGCACCATGGTGGCTTGCCCGCCAACTTCCTGGACGTGGGCGGTGGCGCGACCAAGGAGCGGGTCACTGAGGCCTTCAAGATCATTCTCTCCGATGACAAGGTCAAGGCGGTACTGGTTAACATTTTCGGTGGCATAGTGCGTTGCGACCTGATTGCCGAAGGCATCATAGGTGCCGTGGCCGAGGTGGGTGTCAAGGTGCCGGTGGTGGTGCGTCTGGAAGGTAATAATGCCGAGTTGGGCTCTGCACACCTGGCACGCAGCGGCTTGAATATTATTGCTGCCAAGAGTCTGACCGATGCGGCAGTGCAAGTGGTGAAGGCAGCGGAGGCCGTGGCATGAGCGTGTTAATCAACAAAGAGACCAAGGTGATCTGCCAAGGCTTTACCGGCTCTCAGGGCACCTTTCACTCCGAGCAAGCTATCGCCTACGGCACCCAGATGGTTGGCGGCGTGTCACCGGGCAAGGGGGGCTCCACCCACCTGGGTCTGCCGGTGTTCAACACGGTACGCGATGCCGTCGAGACCACAGGGGCTACGGCATCTGTCATCTATGTGCCTGCGCCTTTCTGTAAGGATGCCATTCTGGAGGCGATAGATGGGGGCATTGAGCTCATAGTCTGCATCACCGAAGGGATCCCGACCCTCGACATGCTGCAGGTCAAGTGCAAGCTGGAAGAAACCGGTGTGCGCATGATTGGCCCTAACTGTCCGGGTGTCATTACCCCGGGTGAGTGCAAGATCGGTATCATGCCGGGCCATATCCATCTGCCTGGCAAGGTGGGGATTGTTTCCCGCTCTGGCACTTTGACCTATGAAGCGGTCAAACAGACCACGGATGCCGGTTTTGGTCAGTCTACCTGTGTCGGTATCGGCGGCGATCCTATCCCGGGCTCCAACTTCATCGACATACTCCAAGCCTTCCAGGACGATCCCAAGACTGAAGCCATTGTCATGATTGGTGAGATTGGTGGCACGGCAGAAGAGGAGGCGGCCGCCTTTATCAAGGCTTATGTCACCAAGCCTGTGGTCTCCTATATCGCGGGTGTGACGGCTCCGGCTGGCAAGCGCATGGGCCATGCTGGCGCCATTATCGCCGGTGGCAAGGGGACGGCAGTTGAGAAGTTTGCTGCCCTGGAAGAGGCTGGTGTGAAGACGGTCCGCTCTTTGGCCGATATAGGCGCTGCGCTCAAGGAAGTGACCGGCTGGTGAGTCTGTCGCTCTCTTGGTACTAGAAAAACGCCGTCAATTGACGGCGTTTTTGTTGGCTAGGTTTCTCGTGCCACCTTGCATCATGGCCAGTTACTCCCGCCAAACCTGGGGGGCGGTTAGCTTGGTGGGCAGGGTGAGCTGCCAGCGGGTCATCTCCTGGCGGCTGAAGAGATATTCCCCTCGGGTTGCTGTGCGCGGGGGCAGACTCTCAGGGGGGCTACCCAGCAAGACTTGCTTCACCAGCTCACTGGCCGCCGCGCCCTGCTCGTAACCACTCAACACCAAGCCACCTACGCACTTGCCGGGGCCAACACTGAAATCCCAGAAGGCATACAGGGGGAGGGTGGTGGTATTTCCCGCCCATGCCAGCGCCTGTTCGGCATCCACTGGCTGGCCAGCCGCATCTCGCAGTGTGTGGTAGAGACCGAGAAAGATCTGCTGATAGCCCTGTTGCCTGGCCTGCGTTATGGCGGCCTGCCATTGGCTATAACTATTGGTCAGTTGGATGTCTACCTGCAACTTGCCTATGCGCCAGTGTGTCTCGCCGCTGAAGGCCTCATGGACGGCTGTCTGCGAGACGGGGCTTGCATCAAACAACACCAGGGCTTTTTGTACATGGCCCTGCATGTTGCTCATTTCGCTGATGTTGCGTTTGAGCATAGGACGCTCCAGCACGCCAGTGATGTTGTGATAACCATAGAGTCCATTCTGTCTGGGGTTAGCATTCATGCCCAGGTAGACCACAGGAGTTCCGGCAGCGGCTATCCGCTTGGCGAGCAGATCGATGGCATTGTCATCGGAGAGGACGACAATGCTGGGTTTGAGTTCAAGGTAGTACCGCCAGGCAAGCTCGGCTTGGGCGGTCAACTGCTGGGGGGAGAGGCGCTTGGCATTGAGGTAGAAAAAATGCAGTTGGTGACTAGCGGCGAGTCGGGCATTGAGCCCCAGGCTGTTACTGATCACCCAGGGGTGCGTGGCATGGTAACTCTCGATGACCAGGATCTCTGCCGCATACAGCGGGGAGGGCTTACCTAGCCACAAGAGCGGCAAGAGACATAACGCGAAAAGTACTCGATATCCCATAGCGGCGAGCTAGGTCCTTGAGAATTAGTCTCATCAGAGTAGCTTCATATGAAGAACAATGACATAACTAATCACAATCTTATCAAGATGATGTGATTATCTTCTCGACTTGTACGTCCAGTTGGCCTTGTGCCAGTTGAATAGCGAGCCGATCGCCCGGGTTAACCTGAGTAGCGGCGCGGATCACCTCCCCCCCCTGGCGGGAGGTGATGCTGTAACCGCGAGCTAGCGTGGCCAGGGGGCTCACGGCCTCCAGGCGAGTCAGCAGCAGGCCATGTCGGGCTTGCTGCTGGCTGAGTAGCTCCCCGGCTTGTTGGCCCAAGCGCTGATGCAGCAGCTCGAGACGATACGCTCCCTGCTGCAGGCGAAACAGAGGGGAGTGTTGCTGCACTCTGTGGGTCAGGCGCTCCAGCTTGCGCTCCTGCCGCAGCAACAGTTGCTGCTGGCTCTGCCAAAGCCGCCCTTGCAGTTCATCCAGATGCTGTTGCTGTTGTTGCAGCCGACGTTCCGGGTGCTGATGCTGCAGACGTTGTAGCAGCAGGGTCAGTCGATGGCGATGTGCCAGGATCAGGCGGGAGCCGCTCCGGCGCAATGTTTGCGCCAGTTGCTTAAGTTGTTGCTGCTGTTCGGCCTGATCCGGGCTAACCAGCTCGGCGGCCGCCGATGGGGTGGCGGCGCGCAGATCGGCTACCAGATCGCTCAAGGTCACATCACTTTCGTGTCCCACGGCACTGACTACCGGCAGTCGGCTTTGGGCTATGGCCCGTACCAGGCGCTCATCGTTGAAGCACCAGAGATCTTCGGTCGCGCCGCCGCCACGCCCCAGGATCAGCACATCACACTCGGCGCGGCGATTGGCGCAACTTAACGCTTGAACGAGTTGCTCGACGGCCAGCTCTCCCTGTACTTGCGCCGGGTAGAGGATCACCTGCAGGCTGGGAGCCCGGCGTTTAAGCACGGTGAGCAAGTCATGGATGGCGGCGCCTGTGGGGGAGGTGATAAGACCAATGCGGGTGGGATGCAAGGGGAGCGGGCGCTTGCGCTCCAGGGCAAACAAGCCCTCGGCCTGCAATTTCTGCTTGAGCTGCTCTAACTGCATCTGCAAGACCCCATCGCCCGCCGGACGCATGCTCTCGATGACGAGCTGATACTCGCCTCTGGGTTCGTAGAGTGACAGCCTGGCCTGTACCAGCACCTGCTGGCCATCCTGGGGGCGGAAGGCCACCCGGCGATTGTTGCCGCGGAACATGGCACAGCGTACCTGAGCTCCGGGATCCTTGAGCGAGAAGTACCAGTGCCCTGAACTATGCAGCACCAGATTGGAGAGCTCCCCCACCAACCATACCACGCCCATCTCCTGCTCCAGCAGGATGCGCACCCGGCTATTGAGGCGAGTGACGGTGAAAATGGTCTGCTTGGCTTCGGACATGGGGGCTCTCTTGGGTGGGCTATTATGGCGCCATTATTGGGGATAGCGTCATGAGGGTAAATGCGTTTTTTGTAAAAAAACTACAAAATAGCTTTACCAATGGTGATCAACTGTCTAGAATTCCGCTGCAATATTTTACCCTCCCCCCAACCTCCCTAACGGTGAGATATTGCCATGTTGCGTATAGCTAAAGAAGCCCTGACCTTCGACGATGTTTTGTTGGTTCCGGCACACTCTCAAGTGTTACCCCATACCGCTGATCTGCGTACTCGCCTGACCAAGGATATCATTCTGAATATCCCTATGGTCTCCGCTGCCATGGATACCGTCACTGGTGCCCGTCTGGCGATTGCCCTGGCGCAGGAAGGCGGTCTCGGTTTTATCCACAAGAACATGTCTATTGAGCTGCAAGCCGACAAGGTGCGCCGCGTCAAGAAGTTCGAAAGTGGTATCGTTGCCAGCCCTGTTACTGTTCACCCTGAGATGACCATAGCCGAACTCAAGGAGTTGACCTACTCCTGTGGTTTCGCCGGTTTTCCTGTGGTGACGGCGGCCGGTGAGCTGGAAGGCATCATCACGGGTCGTGATGTGCGTTTTGTCACCGACCTCTCCCTGAAGGCTCATGAGGTGATGACCCCCAAGGCGCGCCTGGTCACTGTGCTGCAAAATGCATCCCGTGAAGAGGTGCAGAGCCTGATGCAGAAACATCGCATCGAGAAGGTGCTGATCACCGATGAGCTGTTCCATCTGACCGGTATGATCACCGCCAAGGATTTCCAGAAGGCCGAGCGCAAGCCCAATGCCTGTAAGGATGCCCTGGGTCGTCTGCGCGTCGGTGCCGCTGTCGGTGCTGGTGCGGGCAATGAGGAGCGCGTCGCCGCCCTGGTGGAAGCCGGTGTGGATGTACTGCTCATCGACTCCTCGCACGGTCACTCCCAAGGCGTACTGGATCGTATCCGTGCTACCCGTCTGGCTTACCCGGATCTGCAGATCGTCGGTGGTAACGTGGCGACGGCGGCGGGTGCTCTGGCGCTGGCTGATGCCGGTTGCAGTGCGGTCAAGGTCGGTATCGGCCCTGGCTCCATCTGTACTACCCGGATCGTCACCGGTTGCGGTGTTCCCCAAATCACGGCGGTTGCCGATGCGGTTGAAGCCCTGAAGGGGACCGGTATTCCGGTTATCGCCGATGGTGGTATCCGCTTCTCCGGTGACATCGCCAAGTCTATCGCCGCCGGTGCGCATCTGGTGATGGTCGGCTCCATGTTCGCCGGTACCGAAGAGTCCCCGGGTGAGATCGAACTCTATCAGGGTCGCTCCTTTAAGTCCTACCGCGGTATGGGCTCACTGGGTGCCATGTCCAAGGGTTCTTCAGACCGTTACTTCCAGTCCGATAACGCCGCTGACAAGCTGGTGCCGGAAGGGATCGAAGGTCGGGTTCCCTACAAGGGACTGGTCAAGGAGATCATCCATCAACAGATGGGCGGTCTGCGCTCGGCCATGGGTCTGACTGGCAGTGCCACTATTGAGGATCTGCGTACCAAGGCCGAGTTTGTTCGCATTACCGGCGCCGGTATCAAGGAATCCCACGTCCACGACGTGACCATAACCAAGGAAGCCCCCAACTACCGTATGGGTTGATGGGGATGACAGGGCGCCTCGCGCCCTGTCCTTTTTCGGCCAGGCATGCTGTCGGCAGCGTGCCTGCATAAGCCACAGTGTCAAATCAGGAAGACCATGAGTAAAAATATTCACGATCACCGTATTCTGATCCTGGACTTTGGATCCCAAGTGACCCAGCTGATTGCCCGTCGCGTGCGGGAAATTGGTGTCTACTGCGAATTGTGGGCTTGGGATGTCACCGAAGAGCAGATCCGCGAGTTTAATCCGAACGGCATCATTCTCTCCGGCGGTCCCGAATCCGTGACCGAAGCGGGCAGCCCTCGTGCGCCGCAATATGTGTTTGAAGCCGGCGTCCCCGTCATGGGGATCTGCTACGGCATGCAGACCATGGCCGAACAGCTCGGTGGCAAGGTAGAAGGGTCAACGACTCATCGCGAATTTGGCTATGCCCAGATCGAGGTGAAGAGCCCTTGTGCCCTGTTCGACAAGATTGAAGATGCGTTGAGTGAGACCGGCACCCCCTTGCTGGATGTCTGGATGAGTCACGGCGACAAGGTCACGGCCATACCGGAAGGTTTTGTCACGACCTCGTCCACACCGAACTGCCCTCATGCCGCCATGGCCGATGAGAGCCGTCGCTTCTACGGCGTACAGTTCCACCCGGAAGTGACTCACACCCGTCAGGGTGGTCGCATGCTGGAGAACTTCGTCAAGCATATCTGTGGTTGTGAGGCGCTCTGGACCCCCGGCACCATCATTGAGGATGCCATTGCGCGCATTCGTGAACAGGTGGGCAGTGATGAGGTGATCCTCGGTCTCTCCGGTGGCGTGGACTCCTCTGTGGTCGCCATGCTGCTGCACCGCGCCATTGGCAAGCAACTGACCTGCGTCTTCGTTGACAACGGCCTGCTGCGCCTGAACGAGGGTGCTCAGGTGATGGAGATGTTCGGCGATCACTTCGGGCTGAAAATCGTCCATGTGAAAGCCGAAGAGCGTTTCCTCTCCGCTCTGGCGGGTGAGGCTGATCCAGAAGCCAAGCGTAAGATCATTGGTCGGGTCTTCGTCGAGGTGTTCGATGATGAGTCCAAGAAGCTGAGCAACGTCAAGTGGCTGGCCCAAGGCACCATCTACCCCGATGTGATCGAATCTGCCGCCTCCAAGACCGGCAAGGCCCACGTCATCAAGTCCCACCATAACGTCGGCGGTCTGCCGGCTGACATGAAGATGGGTCTGGTTGAGCCGCTGCGCGAACTCTTCAAAGATGAGGTGCGCCGCGTCGGTCTGGAACTCGGTCTGCCCTACGACATGCTCTACCGTCACCCGTTCCCCGGCCCAGGCCTGGGTGTGCGCGTGCTGGGCGAGGTGAAGAAGGAGTATTGCGAGCTGCTGCGCCGCGCCGATGCCATCTTCATCGAAGAGCTGCGCAAGGCCGATCTCTACCACAAGGTGAGCCAGGCCTTCGTGGTCTTCCTGCCGGTACGCTCAGTGGGCGTAATGGGCGATGGTCGCAAGTACGACTGGGTCGTCTCCCTGCGCGCGGTCGAGACCATCGACTTTATGACAGCCCACTGGGCGCATCTGCCTTATGAGCTGCTGGGTCATGTGTCGAATCGGATCATCAACGAAATCAACGGCATCAGCCGCGTGGTTTACGATGTCTCCGGCAAGCCACCCGCAACCATCGAGTGGGAATAGGGGTAATTTGTAATTAATTGATTTATATGGATTAAATTAATTAATAAACCGTTATTTCTATATTATCAATGGCATTTCACATGGCACCGCAATGGTCAGCCATGAGATAGACACCGATACCATGGAAGGCATGAGGAATGCCGACATGGTATCGGTTTTTTTGTCTGTGGCGTCTGGCAAAGTTCGTCGGGGTGATGCCCCTTCGACTTACTCTCCAGCTAACGTAGCAGCGCCAGGTTCTGGTCGATCCGGCTTTGGAGCAGGCGTAGTGTCGCGGGGCTGATTGCCTGCGGCAGCAGCCTGTCGGCGATGGCCGAAAACTGACTGGCCACCTCGCTGATGGCGTCAATGGTGCGGTTAGCATTCTGTGCCGGGACTTCCGCCTCTTCGGCGAGCCGCAGCAGAGCGGCGCGATCGATGGCCAGTGCCTCACCCATCACATCCATCTGGTGATAGCCGCCTGGCCCTTCGCAGAAGGTCACGTCATAGGCCGGGGCTAGCTTCCACTGACCGGTAGATGACATCAGGTAGGCAAAATTCTTGGGATGGTCGTCCCGGTTATTGAATACCACATTGAAGACGGCACGCTCGAAGGCGAAGGTCATCTCCCGCACGTCATTGGTACAGAGTCGGGTCGCTCGCAGGAAATTAACGTAGTCCAATGCCCCCGGCGCCCGATAGTCTGCACCGGTAAAGGCGGCCAGACTCTGCATGGGGATGTGCAGGTTATCCTGGCGGTCAAAGCGTTTGCTGGCAAAGGCTGCCAGCCCGTTGGGCAGGGTGAAATATTCAGTGTCAGGGGTCTGGATGCCACATAGCCGCAAACATTCGGCATAGACCATTTCGATGGCGCACACCTCGGCGTGCTCATCCTTGGCCGGGAACTTGATAAGCCAGGCGTCAAAGCCCGGCGTGGCGGCGGTGGTAAAGGTGCCGCTGAGTGGATTGCGATAGATCAGTGCCTTGGGGCGGGCGCCTTGCGGTGAGCCGCCCATCTGCAACAGCCGCTGCAGAAAGTCGCCATCCTCACCCCGCAGTACGTCCTGTACCTCGGCGGCGAGCTGGTCGAGCGGGATATGCTGTTGCGAAACTTCGCCCTCGGGCACGACGGGCTCGAATGACATGGCTCCCATGGCGTTGTTGCCAATATAGGCCAATCGCTCCAAGGGGCCGATCCGCGCCGTGATGAGTCCACGCCGCCGAAATAGCCTGTCCATCAACAGCATGCCCCAACCGTCAGGTAACGAGTCATAGACAGGCCCGGGCAGGCCCAACTGGTGAGAGGGGAAATCCCGGCGCAGCGGAGGGCCTTGCAATGGCAGGGTATAGGCGGAGAGCTCCAGGCCGCGGGCTTTGGCCTCATGGCTGTACTCAAACAGGATCTGCGGACGGCCGGTGAGGGTGGTGGTCGACACCAGCGAGCCCCATAGCCAGCGTTCACCCCAGCCTTCGTAGTAGACCTTGACTTGCTCAAGCATGGCCGGGCTTCCTCTTGATGCGCTGACGTGTGGCACTCTCTTCGTAGCGACGAATGTCGTCAAGGCTCTCCAGTTTAGGCAGGAACAGTGCTTCGATCTCTTTGGTCCGGCCAAGTACAATGGCGACGCGGACCAGGTTTTCGAAGCCGACATTGCGCCCGGCCTCCAAGTTGGAGACGGTATTGGTGCCGATGCCGGCGCGACCAGCCACATCCGCCTGGGTCATCTGTTGGGCCAACCGTTCCATGCGCAGGCGCTCACACAGTCGCTTGACGATTTCATCCGGCTTGCTGAAGCTTAAATCCAACATAATCTGTTTTATCGCTACTTTGGCCACTTAACTCACAAGATTATAGAATTAGTAGAGAATATATTCAATTCGTTTAATTCCATTATTTTGTATCATAAACTCAATTGAATGGGCATAAGCAACAATAAGTTGGATTTAAGCGCGCAAAGACCCTCGGTTGCGGTGAGCCATAGAGTGAGTTAGCTCGGGTTCAAACGTGATGTTCCACCGCACTGCATCAATAGAGGTGGTAATCATTGGTTTCCTCTGGCATGGATGCTGGGGGCGAGCGCGATGGATGGTCGAAAAATAGCACATGGGCTTTTTGTATCGTGCTGTGTCGGGATGATCTCAGGCTGACATGTCGTCAACCCCTCCCAGGGGGGGCGCAGGCCTTCGCGCTACCCAATGCATCCTTTACTCTGAAGCCCCGAAGGCCATCCCGGCTCGCACTCATGACTATTATGCCCCTGAACCATGACAAACACGCTGGGGGCGCATCAATAAAAGATCCCGAACCACCAACTCCACCATTGTTTATCCTTGGTGCTGATATTAAGTTCGCCATCGTATTCATCATCAAGCACAAGAAAACTATTTTTATCAAGATTAACCGCTTCGCCAGGAAATAGAGTGGCGGCACCACTCCATGCTCCGTAGCAGACAAAAGGTGAGGATTGACCTACGTAGCCATTTCTGTCATACAGCGTAAAATATATCGGTAACCAATCAGTGGTTAGAAGGCAATATAATCCTATTGGATTAACTGGGTACACGTCTTTCACAATAATCTTATACTTCCCATTTTTGGATACTTCACCAAGTGGGGGGGGGCATCTAAAAAATCCAATGAAACATGAGCAAGCAACAGCCAATATACTGCAAAGAGTGCGGCTAATGATTTCGCTATTTTTTTCATGAATAAATGCTCCTCTGATGTGAGTTGGAATTTGCAGTGGGCTCCGTTCACCACACACTTGGTTTGTAAATCAATGAAATATTCCAAACCACCAACTCCACCAGCGTTTATCCTTGGTGCTGATGTTAAGTTCGCCATTATATTCATCATCAAATACAACAAAGCTGTTGATATCTGTTGTAAATTCATCGCCAGGGAATCGATAAGGAACGTCATGCCATTTTCCATAGCATACAAAAGGTGAGGATTGACCTATATAATTATGATTCGCATCATATAAAGCAAAATATATTGGTGACTCTGTAGTTAAAAGGCAGTACAGTCCAATGGGGTTGACTGGATACATGTTCTTAAAGAGAACTTTGTATTGCCCATCTTTTGATACTTCACTAAGAGACGGTGTTTTTTCCAAGAAATTCAATGAAACATGTGCAAGTAGCAGCCAATATACTGCAACGAGTACGGCTAAAAATTTTGCCAGCTTTTTCATAAATAAATAACCCTCTGATGTGAGTTGGAATTTGCAGTGGGCTCCGTTCACCACACACTTGGTTTGTAAATCAATAAAATATTCCAAACCACCAACTCCACCAGCGTTTATCCTTGGTGCTGATGTTAAGTTCGCCATTATATTCATCATCAAATACAACAAAGCTGTTGGCATCAGTGGTAAACTCTTCACCGGGAAATATCAAAGCAGCACTGCTCCATGGCCAATAGCATGCGAATGGGGAAGATTGTCCTATATAATCACCATTGTTGTCGTATAAAACAAAATATTTCGGTGCCCACTCCTTAGTGAATAAGCAGTATAAGCCTATAGGATTAACAGGGTATACTGACTTCAAAGCAATCTTATATTTACCATCTTCTGACACTATGCTAATCGGAGGCTTTTTATCTAAAAAATTCAATGACACATGCGCAAGCAACAGCCAATATACTGCAAAGAGTACGGCTAAAATTTTCACCAGCTTTTTCATAAATAAATAATCCTCTGATGAGGGAGTGGATCTAACCAAAGCACATCCGAGAAGACAATAAAGTCTCCTCCTTCATTAGGTTTGTCTTGCCAATCCCGAAAGTCACTATTAAATACAGGGACAAATCCGCTCCAGTTATGTGCCAATATCCCATATGCGCCTAAGGTTACGGCTGCATTGTAAGCGGCAAGATATAATGTACTTTCAGCCTTGGTGAGTACCCTGTTTTTACTCCATATCCCCAATGGTTCAGAGGTGATTGGATTTTTGTCTACAAAATCATATGTATCCTTGAGGTATACGCCCACTCGCTCCACAAAGAAGGCCGGTCGTTTTTGATGAATGTCAGAATAACCACGTACTGCAAATTTCAAGCTGGCATTGCCGATGGCGCCATACCAGTCATCAATGGTGTCCCATAAAGCCCCAACCTTAATTGTATTCACCTGTGCCGTTGCATCCAACACTCTGGCGCTATCGCTCATGCCTAGTGGCACGCACAGATTGTGAGAGTAACCAGCTCGCACCAGTCTTTCACGTAATAGCTTCATTCCTGCAGTAGAGTTCCATGTGTTCATTCGCTCTTGCAATTTATCCTCAATGAATGGTCGCGCCCATGCCATTTTAACAATCGTATCGTTAATTCGCTCTTCTGGAATTGACCTTGCGTCGCCGCGAAGCAGCTGTTTTTTTATATCCTCTGTGAATTTATATGCTGGTCTTAAGCTAAACCAGTGACGCATTAACTGAGGCGCGACTTTCCAGCCCATTCTTTCCATGGCATCAGGAAGTTGGTTAAGATGGAAAATATCAACCTTAACATCTTGACCTTTCGTGTTCGCGCTTGGCGATAACTTTGCAGTGGCGACCGTCATTATCGCACCAGGGCGGGAGCATACTTTGATTTTGAATGTTTTTTACTCAAAAATGGCGCGCTATATTTCATAACTCAGCAGGAAAAATCATTTTTCTCCGAGATTTTTAACGTCGTACGCCTGATGGACGAAAAACAAACGAAGTATGCTCCCGCCCTGATTATCGCACTCCTATCCTTGTCTGAAAAACATAATCAAGCGTCAGATCTTCTTCAGTCTCGCCTTTTACTTTTGAGGTTTTACCACTGCCATCAACCATTCCTTAAACTAGCCCCTTCGAAGAGGTCATACCATATGCCAAATGTTGAAATGGAACGCCAGTCTCGCGCTCCATGATGCAGAAGTGCTCATCAAACAACCCAGCTATATTTAGCGGAGCGGTCGCTGACGGGGCCATGTCACCAATAATCACCGAGCTACCGCCGATAATGACCCCGCCACAACTCACCCCGCTCCCCGTAATAGCGGCGGCCTTGCCATTAAAAAATACCGAGGAGGAGCCTGTGGTAATGGTGCGGGCATGGGGCGAACTCTTCGGCTTGGTATGGGGGGTCAGCGAGTCACCCACTCTGG
Source organism: Pseudaeromonas sp. HNCC25DJ180 (assembly GCF_055413345.1). NCBI lineage: Bacteria > Pseudomonadati > Pseudomonadota > Gammaproteobacteria > Aeromonadales > Aeromonadaceae > Pseudaeromonas > Pseudaeromonas sp. HNCC25DJ180. The sequence goes on along the minus strand of NZ_JBVAYF010000009.1, from coordinate 71,876 downwards.
CCGCGGGCTTGTTGTCGATGATGATGTCTTGGGAGCCTGTAATGATCGGCGTGGGGGGGAATCCATCGTGGTCTGTGCCAATATCCCCTATCGTGGCGGCCTTGTTAGACATGTTTGTTCCTGACTAGCTCCAATTTATGAACATTACTAGGCTCACGGGTTTCCCTGTGAAAAAGGGCAACCGCAGCCGCCGGATGCAACTCAACACCACCAAGGGGGCTGGCGTGATCATCCAGTTATCTTTGTCGACGTGAAACACGCCAAGGGCTGGACTCTTGCTGTCTACCCTGGCACCAAAGAACTTGATTCCGTCGCCTGTGATCCGCACCTTGATCCCAAGGCTGGGTAGATGAATATCACGCTCCTTGCTGAGTAACTTCATGGGCCCACCGCACATCAATCAAAGCGCCATTGTACGATTAGCCTCTAACGAAGCCTATTGTCAAAACCCCCATGAACTCCACGAGCGGGGGCAATTAGCACACTTTGTCGCTGCTGGCGCGGGGGCGTGAGCAACGGGCATCATTATGGTCGCGTATCTAGCTGGGCTGGTTCTACTTGGCGCAGAGACCAAAGGCTACTTCCCCTTGGCAAGGGGAAGGTCGGGGTGGGGTTTTGCTGGTGTCTTTGTCGATGGCACTCTTCTGAGTAATCGGGTTCTGCTTAGCCTGACGTGATCTGATAGCGGGTATTCCTGCCGCCACCAGGCAATTTTTCAAGGCAGTTTTTCTCCAACAAGTCGGCCAGATGGCGCGTGGCTGTGGCTTTACTGACCTTGGCTACCTTCTGATATTGGCTGGCGCTGATGCCCTGCAAAAAGCCGTTCTCGCCACCGTCTAACAACCGATTTAGCACCTTGATCTGCTCGGCACTCAGCGGCTCGCTGCCGTGTTGTTGCCAGAATCGGCTTTTGGCCAGGGTGCGGGTGATCGCTTGCTGGGCCTGTTCCAATGTGGCATTCAATGTATCCAGAAACCAGACCAGCCAGGCGGTGATATCCAGGCTGCCTTTCTGGGTCTGCTCCAGAACGCGGTAGTAATCGGCGCGTTGTTCCAGGATCACCACCGACATGGCATACAGCCGGATACTCTGGCTATTGGCCTGGGAGAGTGCCAGATCGGTAAGGGCGCGGGTAATGCGGCCATTGCCATCCTCAAAGGGGTGCAAGGTGACAAACCAGAGGTGGCAGATGGCGGCGCGCAGCAGTGGGTCTTGGCCAGCATCATCGCGGCCAGGCCATCGGAACGATCCGAGATGGGGTAGGGTTGTTCTTCGGATACGCCTTTTTGTGATAAAGCGAGTCGGCGGGCCAGTGATGAGCGCACCGATTGGGCATTGAGCCGTTCATCTTCAATGGCCGAGGAGGCGAGGATATTCGCCAGCAGGGTATCGAGCGCCTGGGCTTGTTGTGCCAGCGTAGAGCCGTAAGCGGAATGGGTGCCAAGCAGCAGGCCCAGATTGCGCTGCGCCGTGCGTAGCCGTGGCTGTAGCTGTTCGTCTTGCCAGCAAAAGTGCGGCCAGCCTTGCTGTTGCCAGATCCAGTCAGCGGTCATCTGCTTGCCTAGTCCTTTTCGGTTACAAGATCACGCCAGATGAACCGAATCGAACATATATTCGGCTCACACAATGAGCCGATAATGGCGGTGATTCGGCTCACGACACAACAGGTATAACGAAAAGGATCTGCAGGGAGGCGGGAGTGTGTTGTTCGTGAGATGAGGTGGTCACAGTGGGTGGGCACTGATGAGCCCTGAAATTTTAGCGGCTAAATTTCTTTGTTTTCACCATGACTTGCCTGGAGTTTATTGGTCATAGTCAGTAATGCTGCCTTGATGTTTGGCGTGGGCGCGGAGGATGGCGCTATATTTAGCGCGTACTTCTGCAACCATCTCATCATCGTTTACATGCATTGAGGAGCGCTCTCTGGTGAGCTGTAAGCACCGGTCATTCATCATTTCCAGCCGTTGCTCATCGGGAGAGCTTTTCTTCTCCTCGTTGTAGATCTCTGCAAGGTAGATGGCCATAAGATGGTTGATCGCCTCTCTGGCGCATTCGAAGTTGATGGATTGCTCTTGTGTCCAACTCATGAATTCCTCCGATTTTAGCCGCTAAAACTGACGAGCTGGGATTGCGTACCTGCATTGATTCAATTATCGCTCAAGATTGCAATCTTGATTTGACCACTGTCATGTAGGGTTAATGTCCTGATCTAATTATCAATTTAGTTTCACTTATGAGAATATCGAACGAATCCTGTGCTGCAAGGGAATTGCCGTGTCTACCATCAACAAAGCCAAGCTCACCGAAACTGACATCATCACCAAGTTTATTCTGCCTGCCGTCAAAGAGGCCGGGTGGGATGATCTGACCCAGATCCGGCAGGAGGTGAAGCTGCGCGATGGCAAGGTGGTGGTGCGTGGCCAGATGGCGGCACGCAAGAAGGTCAAATCCGCCGATATCGTGCTCTACCACAAGCCGGGATTGCCGCTTGCGGTGATCGAGGCCAAGGCTAACAAGCATGAGATTGGCAAGGGGATGCAGCAGGGGCTCGACTACGCCAGCCTGCTGGAAGTGCCCTTTGTTTTTGCCTCCAATGGCGATGGCTTTGTGTTTCACGACAAGACAGTCGATCTGGCATCTGGTGCAGCGCTGGAAAGCGAGATCCGCCTGGAAGAGTTCCCCACTCCAGCCCAGCTATGGGACAAATACTGTGCCTTCAAGGGGTATCTGCCCGCTCACCTGCCGGTCATCACCCAAGATTACTACTCGGATGGCAGCGACAAGTCGCCCCGCTATTACCAGCTGCAGGCCATCAATAAGACGGTCGAGGCCATTGCCGCTGGTCAGCCCCGGGTGTTGCTGGTGATGGCGACCGGCACCGGCAAGACCTACACCGCCTTCCAGATCATCTGGCGGCTGTGGAAGGCGGGCGCAAAGAAGCGCATCCTGTTTCTGGCGGATCGCAACATTCTGGTCGATCAGACCAAGACCAACGACTTCCAGCCCTTCGGCACGGCCATGACCAAGGTGACGGGGCGCACCGTCGATCCGGCCTATGAAATTCACCTTGCTCTCTATCAGGCACTGACCGGGCCGGAAGAGTCGCAGAAGGCCTACAAGCAGGTGCAGCCCGACTTCTTTGATCTAATCGTTATCGACGAGTGTCATCGCGGCAGCGCCGCCGAAGATAGCGCCTGGCGCGAGATCCTCGAATATTTCTCGTCGGCCACCCAGATTGGTCTCACGGCTACCCCCAAGGAGACCGATACCGTCTCCAACACCGACTACTTCGGCGAGCCTGTCTACAGCTATTCGCTCAAACAGGGCATAGAGGATGGCTTTCTGGCCCCCTACAAGGTGGTGCGGGTTGATATGGATGTGGATCTGCAGGGCTGGCGGCCGACCAAGGGGCAGCTCGACAAGCAGGGGAACGAGATAGCGGATCGCATCTATAACCAGAAGGATTTTGACCGCACCCTGGTCATCGATGAGCGCACCCAACTGGTTGCCCAGACCCTGAGCAACTACCTGAAAAAAACCGATCCTATGGCCAAGACCATCGTCTTCTGCAACGACATCGACCATGCCGAACGGATGCGCCGCGCTCTGGTCAATCTCAACCCCGAGCAGGTTGCCAAGAACGATAAATACGTCATGAAGATCACCGGCGATGACGAGATCGGCAAGGGGCAGCTGGATAACTTTATCAACCCCAAGAAGGCCTATCCGGTGATTGCCACCACCTCGGAGCTGATGACCACAGGCGTCGATGCCAAGACCTGCAAGCTGGTGGTGCTGGATCAGAACATCCAGTCCATGACCAAGTTCAAGCAGATCATCGGTCGCGGCACCCGAATTGATGATAAGTACAACAAGCTATGGTTCACCATACTCGACTTCAAGAAGGCCACCGAGCTGTTTGCCGATCCGCGCTTCGATGGTGTGCCCGAAGGCGTTGTCGTTACCAACCCTGACGATATCAACCATCCGGATGACGACTTGGGCGATAGCATTGATGGCTCAGATCCGCTGCCGGGTGATGACGCGGCCGAAGGCACCGAGTCTGCCGACGATGGGGAAGGCGAGGGTACGCAAGAACCTTCAGGCACCTATGATCCCGGCACTTATCCGCCTGGCTCGGGTGATATGGGCGACTGGGGTGAGCCTGGCGGCGAGCTGCCCGAGGTACGCAAGTTTTATGTCAATGGGGTGCCGGTCAAGGTGATTGCCGAGCGGGTACAGTATTACGATACTGACGGCAAGCTGGTGACCGAGTCCTTCAAGGATTACACCCGCAAGACCCTGCTCAAGGAGTGCGCCACCCTCGATGCCTTTATCAAGCGCTGGCAGTCGGCCGAGCGCAAGCAGGCCATCATCGACGAGCTGGAGCAGGCCGGGGTGCTGTGGCAGGTGCTCAGTGCCGAAGTCGGGCAGGAGCTCGATCCCTTCGACCTTATCTGCCATGTGGTATACGATCAGCCTCCGTTGACCCGTCGTGAACGGGCGGATAACGTCAAGAAGCGCAACTACTTCACCAAGTACAACGAGACGGCCCAACAGGTGCTGGCCACCCTGCTCGACAAATATGCCGATCAGGGCGTGGCCGAGATCGAGACCAAGGAGGCGCTCAAGGTGGCTCCCTTTACCGAGCTGGGGCGGCCGCTGGAGCTGGCGAAGAAGGGCTTTGGCAGTCCCAAGGCCTTTGAAGAGGCGATCACCGAGCTGGAAGCCGAGATCTACCGCCAGCCCGCTTGACCCATACCCCATAACAGGAGCGGCCATGCTGCAGGACTCTTCCCTGAGCCTGGCCCTGTTTTTTTAACGCATTCGAGTAATAACGAGCCCTATGTCTTCCATCACGTCAGTTATCAAATCCATTCAGGACATCATGCGCAAAGACGCCGGTATCGATGGTGATGCCCAGCGTCTGGGCCAGCTCTCCTGGCTGCTGTTTCTCAAGATCTTCGATGCCCAGGAAGAGGAGCTGGAGTTCGAGCAGGATAACTACCGCCTGCCCATCCCCGAGCGTCTGTTATGGCGCAACTGGGCAGCCGATGCCGAAGGGATCACCGGCGATACCCTGCTCGATTTCGTCAATAACGACCTGTTCGACTCGCTCAAGAATCTGCCCGTGCAGATCGATCTCAACCCGCGCGGCTTTGTGGTTAAAGAGGCCTTCAGCGATGCCTTCAACTACATGAAAAACGGCACCCTGCTGCGCCAGGTGATCAACAAGCTCAACGAGATCGACTTTGGTGACTCCAGCGAGCGCCACCTGTTTGGGGATATCTACGAACAGATCTTGCGTGACCTGCAAAGCGCGGGTAATGCCGGTGAGTTCTATACCCCTCGGGCCGTGACCCGCTTTATGGTGGATCGGATTGACCCCAAGCTGGGCGAGCGCATCATGGATCCGGCCTGTGGCACCGGCGGCTTTCTGGCCTGCGCCTTCGATCATGTCAAAAGCCGTTATGTGAAGACGGCAGCCGACCATCAGACCCTGCAGCAGCAGATCCTCGGGGTCGAGAAGAAGCAGCTGCCGCACCTGCTCTGTACCACCAATATGCTGCTGCACGGCATCGAGGTGCCGGTGCAGATCCGTCACGGCAACACCCTGAACAAGCCGCTCTCCAGCTGGGATAGCGATATCGATGTGATCGTCACCAACCCGCCCTTTGGCGGCACCGAAGAGGATGGCATCGAGCAGAACTTCCCGGCGGATCTGCGTACCCGCGAGACGGCGGATCTGTTTTTGCAGCTGATCATCGAAGTGCTTAAAGATAAGGGCCGCGCCGCCGTGGTACTGCCCGATGGCACCCTGTTCGGCGAAGGGGTAAAGACCAAGATCAAGCAACTGCTGACCCAGGAGTGCAACCTGCACACCATAGTGCGCCTGCCCAACGGCGTGTTTGCCCCCTATACCGGCTCAAGACCAATATCCTGTTCTTTACCAAGGGGCAGCCGACCCAAGAGGTCTGGTTCTACGAGCACCCTTATCCGGATGGGGTGAAGAACTACAACAAGACCAAGCCGATGAAGTTCGAGGAGTTCGCTGCCGAACAGGCGTGGTGGGGCGACGAGGCGGATGGCTTTGCCGCCCGCGTGGAGAACGAGCAGGCGTGGAAGGTGAGCATTGACGAGATCATAGCTCGCAACTTTAACCTGGATATCAAAAATCCCCATGTCGGCGAGCAGATAAGCCACGATCCCGACGAGCTGCTGGCCCGTTACGCCACCGAGCAGGCCGAGATCCAGCAACTGCGCGACCAGCTCAAGGGCATCCTGGCTGCGGCGCTGGGTAAGGGGGCCTGAAGATGGAGGCAACCAGTCAGGATATCGCCATCTTTGAAGGTTCTGCAGGCGAAGTGGTCGTTACCGTTGGCCAGGAAACGGTCTGGCTGACGCAAACCCAGATGGTGACGCTGTTTGAACGGGATCAGTCGGTTATCTCCCGACATGTTCGCAATCTGTTTCAGGAGGGCGAGCTTCCCGCTGCAGGCAATATGCAAAAAGTGCATATTGCTGGCAGTGACAAGCCGGTCACCCTTTACTCGCTGGATGTGATCATCTCGGTGGGGTATCGCGTCAAATCGCCCCAGGGTGTGCGTTTTCGCCAATGGGCGACTCGATTGCTCAAGGAGCATCTGCTCAAAGGCTATACCCTGATCCGCCTGATGATCAATATGCTGACCCCAAGCCCTACGGAATTGCCGCTATGACACTGATTGAATCCTTAATCACCGACCATCTGGATCTGTGGAGTAGCGCGGTACGCCCCAAGAGCAGCGCAGGTCGTGGCAGCAATAGCAAGCTGGAACTGACCGGTATCAAGAAGCTGCGCGAGCTAATTCTGGAGCTGGCCGTGCGCGGCAAGCTGGTGCCGCAAGATCCCGACGATGAACCCGCCTCGGTACTGCTGGAGCGCATCGCTGCCGAGAAGGCGCGGCGGGTAAAAGAGGGCAAGATTAAAAAAGAAAAGGCTGTATCAAGTATCTCTGAGACAGATTGGCCAATATCTCGACCTAAAGGATGGGCCTTTGAGCGATTTGCTAATGTGCTAATAAATCGAGATTTTGAACGAATCCCTCTGTCTGTTACGGAAAGAGAGAAAAGGAAAGGTGACTATGATTATTACGGTGCATCTGGAGTTATAGATAAAATTGATGGGTATTTATTTGATAAGCCTTTGCTGTTAATTGGTGAAGACGGCGCAAATCTTATAAATAGATTAACCCCAATAGCTTTTATTGCTAGAGGTAAATATTGGGTCAACAATCATGCTCATGTGCTTGATGCTATTAGTGAAGAGTTGCTGATGTATGTTTGTTTGCATATCAATGTAATTTCTTTAGAGCCCTATGTTACAGGCACAGCTCAACCCAAAATGAATCAAGCAAAAATGAATGAGATTTTGCTTGGGATTCCTCCAGTTGCGGAGCAGAAGAGAATTGTCGCTAAAGTCGATGAACTGATGTCCCTCTGCGATCAGCTAGAGCAGAAAAGCGAGGCATCACTGGCGGCCCATCAGACGCTGGTCGAGACCCTGCTGGCCACCCTGACCGAGAGTGCCGACAGCGGCGAGCTGGCGCAAAACTGGGCGCGGCTGGCCCAACATTTCGATAGCCTGTTTACCACCCAGAGCAGCATAGACGCCCTGAAACAGACCATTCTGCAACTGGCGGTCATGGGCAAGCTGGTGCCGCAAGATCCCAACGATGAACCCGCCTCTGTGTTGCTGGAACGCATCGCTGCCGAAAAGGCGCAGTTAATCAAAGAGGGCAAGATTAAAAAAGAGAAGCCCCTGCCGCCGATTAGCGAAGAAGAAAAACCCTTTGCCCTGCCGGATGGGTGGGAGTGGTGTAGGTTTGGTACTGTCGTAACTACTCGTCTTGGTAAAATGCTTGATAATGCCAAAAACAAGGGAGAGCAGTTGCCCTATTTAAGAAATACTAATGTTCAATGGGGACGCTTTGAACTTGACGATATAAAACTCATGCGAATTGAGGAGAGTGAAAAGGAGGAATTTCGTGTTAATTATGGCGATTTACTGATTTGTGAGGGCGGTGAGCCAGGTCGATGCTCTATTTGGAAAAACCAGAAAGATGAAATGTACTTTCAGAAAGCATTGCATAGAGCACGACCTTTTCCTGGTTTGTTAGCTGAATATCTACAGTTGTGTTTAACTGTTGATGCCACAAGTGGAACTCTGGATAAATACTTCACTGGTGCGACAATAAAACATTTTGTTGGGACAAAACTTTCCCAATATGTAGTGCCTATCCCACCAGAAAGGACGCAAATTAAAATTATTGCCAAAGTCGATGAACTGATGTCTCTTTGCGATCAGCTTTCCGCCCGCCTGCAAGCCAGCCAGACCACCCAGCTGAACCTCGCCGAGGCGCTGGTTGAGGGAGCCTTGAACTAAGGGCCTGACTCTTATACACAAATACCCTGCGGCATACTGGCTAAAATTTCCTTCCCCTTAGTTCAAGGGGAAGGCTGGGATGGGGTTTTGCATTGATCCTAGATTGACAGATGAGAATACATAACACCAATAAAATCAATGACATATATCATATTGTTTTTATTGGGTATTTTATATCTATATGATTTTATTGGTTTTTTAATGTCTCCTTGGGCAGCCCTTACCTGCATCCCCCTTTGCAAAGAATGGGAGGAACAACCCCACCCAGCCTCCCCTTGAAAAGGAGAGGGGTCGTTCGGAACACTTTTAGACATTTATCTCATCAGACAGCCCAAGATCTGTATAAGAGACAAACTGAGGACCGATGCGACCCTGTCAGTCGCGGTGAGCGAGGCGGCAGGAGTGCAGAAAATAAGAACCCCAGCGTAAGTTGCAAAGCAACCAAGAGGCCGGGGTAGTGTTGTCGACAAAATTAGGGTTCATTGACGGAGCTGTCAAACGCTTTGTCTCACAGTGCGATTGCAGAGGCGTCTATAAAGGGCATGGGCAAAGCCTGTGCGTAGATAGGGGTTAGGCTGGCCGCGCCCTCCGAAAAGGACGGGGCCGTAACTCCTTCCACACTGACGCCAGAGGCTGGTAGACGAGCTGTACGAAGGCTAAGTGTTGTCATCGAATTTGGCAACTGTCTCGTACCATCATGGCCGTGCTGCGCTGTGCCTGGAAACAAAGAACCCCTGAGCAGCGATATTGCCGAAGCAACATTACCGACAGGGGCCGTGTTGTCGATAAGACTAGTGATCATGGATGGTGCGGTCAAACATTTTATCTCGCGGTGGTCACTGTGGGTTAACCATTCGTTATTAACTGTAGAGATGGTCGCATGGAACCGGCTCAGCAATGAGTCCGGAGACGCTTGACACACAATTGGACGGACTAACAGGGAAGGATGTCTATGTTTCTGTTTCCGCCGGTAATGCTGTACAAGTGGCTGGGTTATTGCTCCGAGGGAGATTTTTTCCACCACCTATTTTGGGTGGGTAAAAAATACCATTCGCTAGAGAAAATACCTGAGCCAAAAACCCTCAACACTCAGTTTGCGAGATCCCTCCGAGGCCAAGAAAGCACTCAGTTCGGCCTGCGCCATGGATGATGCCCCCAGGGCCATGGCGAGAGCATGAACAGATCCTGATCACACTTTTGTGGGCTTTGTGTCGTGAAACATGGGCAATCCAGCTCGTTTAAGCATCGCGCCTCTTTAATAAATATGATCTACATTCTTTCATGATCTTGCCCTGTGTTAATACCCAGTATCTTATTTGCTGACCATCTTGCAAAAATGATAAACAAAAGGGCAAAGAGATATGAAATTGTAATTAATAACATTCTAAGAGGAAGAGCAAAACTCCCCGATCCCCAGTGCCAGACAATGAATGCAGAGAGAACAAAAAACAATGCAATCGACCGTTTTGCATTTAAAAAAGTCGATGCAATCAAGGCAGGTGACACAATGAGAAAACCTATCCAAGATACAATGCCAAGACCAACACCTTTAGATCTTGGAACGTAATTCGAATAATAATAAACATAGCCTGCTCTATGAGCAGCATAAAATATTACAATTGCCATTGCGGCAATAAATATCAGTAAAAGAACAGAATTAATATTTCCACTGCGCATAACAGTTCCTTTCAGAAGCAATAATCGGAGTTGATAGTGTTGAAGGAGATACAGCATTGACGGTTTCAGTCACCTGTGCTGCTGGATAGTTAGCCGAACCAGGCTCAACATGAAAAGAGTATTTCTTTTTTGCATAAAGGGCACCACGTAAAACAAAATAGTTATCGTATGTATTTTCTGCGTCATAGTTACCCTTAACATACTCTACAGGGTCACCAGCGCCAAATTTCAAACCTAGCTCAACAACTTTTTCTACGCTTCTAAAAGTCCTGTACATATCGATGGAAAATGGAATTTGTCCGATTGCATCAGTCCAGTATGGAATACCCTCTATCATGCTTAAAAGAAATCCATCACCACCATCTCTTCTTCTCTTCCAGTCTCCCGGCATGAGTTGAAAATATGATACTGCACTACGGATAACAGACGATGCTCTGTCTATTTCATGCCACGTGAAATTTCTGTATGCGTTTCTCGTGTAATCTTTATCATTGAGGCATATCAACTCTCGATAGTTATCCGCGAGCGGCTCAAACCATTGATACTGATATTTGTCGTATAGCGTTTGTGCCGTCACGAATCTCAGTCCTTCTCCCGGCGCTCGCAATACTGCGCGGCTTGGCATGTGGGGCAAGCGAGTCACCCACTCTGGCCGCGGGCTTGTTGTCGATGATGATGTCTTGGGATCCTGTAATGATCGGCGTGGGGGGGAATCCATCGTGGTCTGTGCCAATATCCCCTATCGTGGCGGCCTTGTTAGACATGCTTGCTCCTGACTAGCTAGTTGTGCCGAATAGTTGATCACCCATCACTGGGACGAGGCTACGGCGTGTCTATGTGTGCTTCCTCGTCGGTGTAACATAATTAGGAGCGGTTATTTAGTGAGACTCAAAAACCGGCTTCTTCCCTATTTCACATCATTTGGATTCACTTGAGAAGCTGTCAGGATAGGCGGTGGCGTTGCCATCGATAGCCGCGCAGGGGAAGGGCATCGGTTGGCGTCAATGCAGTTCGCCTAGAGTTTACTGGACAACAAAACAGACACTCTGCGTCACGATTCTTTATAATATCCACCCTTTAGGGGTGGTGGGGGCATGGCCCGCTGGTCTGTCTGGCCGCTGATCTACTTGGTCGCTGATCTGCCTGGCTGAGTAGTGGGCCTCCTGGTTGAAAAACGGACATGTGAGAAATGGATATGCATACTCTCGAGCAGTTGCGTTCGGGTGCGTTGAGCGGTGCTCGCCACTTGAAACTAAGTGAAAATCTCACCTCCTTTCCCCTGGAGATCCTGAGCCTGAAAGATTCGCTGGAAGTGCTGGATCTGACCGGCAACCAGCTCTCCGAGCTGCCCGATGCGCTGGCCGAGTGCCGCAAGCTGCGCATCATTTTCTGCTCCGAGAACCACTTTACCCACTTGCCCGAGGTGCTGGGGTCTTGCCCGGCACTGACTATGGTTGGTTTTAAGGCCAACCGCATTCGCGAGGTGTCTGCGGCCGCTTTACCTGCCAATTTGCGTTGGCTGGTGCTGACGGATAACCAGATAGCAGCGCTGCCCGAGGCGCTGGGGCAGTGTCAGCAGTTGCAAAAGTTGATGCTGGCCGGTAACCGGCTCGAAAGCCTGCCAGCGAGCCTGGCCAATTGTCACCGTCTTGAGCTGGTGCGTCTGGCGGCCAACCGGCTGACCGAGTTGCCCTCCTGGCTGCTGGCGTTACCGCGTCTGAGCTGGCTGGCGTATGCCGGTAACCCCTGCTGCGAGCCGTCTCGGCGGAGTGAGGCGGTGACGACTATTCCGTGGGGCGAGTTAACGCTGGGGGCTCAGCTTGGTGAGGGGGCCTCGGGTCGGATTATCTCGGCCAATTGGCAGCAGGCGAGCTCTCTTCAGCCGGTGGCGGTGAAGTGCTTCAAGGGGGAGATGACCAGTGATGGCTTGCCACAGAGCGAGATGGCGGCGTCCCTGGCGGCGGGTCGTCATACTGGCTTAATCGAGCTGGTTGGCGAGATCGCCGATCATCCCGCAGGCATGGCGGCCCTGGTGATGGCCTTGATTGAGCCGGAGTTTTCCCCCCTGGCCGGGCCACCGAGTCTCGATTCCTGTACCCGAGATGTCTACCACGCCGGATTTGTCCTGACGCTCCCGGCCATGCTGGGCATAGCCCAAAAGGTGGCCTCGGTGGCCGCGCATCTGCATGGTCGCGGCATACTGCATGGCGATCTCTACGGCCACAATATTCTGCACGATGAGCGGGGAGGGGCCTTGCTCGGTGACTTTGGTGCTGCCTCGCTTTACGCGCCGGGCAGTCCGTCGGGAGCGGCGCTGGAGCGTCTGGAGGTTCGCGCCTTCGGCTGTCTGCTCGAAGAGCTGATGGCCCACTGCGCTCTGCCTGCGCCCTTGCGCGAGGCGCTGAGTGTGCTGATGCATGAGTGTCTGCGGGAGGTTCCGGCTACCAGACCCGATTTTGCCAACGTGGATGACAGGTTACAGCAGATGGCCAGTTCAGCATCTGTTTCACAGCATCTCGGTGTGGCAGCAGAGACCGAGTTAGAACTCAATAGTTGATAACCATACCATTAATACCATTAGTCGCGATCTGGGTCAGTATCCAGGCCATCCAGCGTCAGTTGGGTTGGGGGTGAAGAGGGGGGCTCAGCGGCTGGCCGCCGTTTGCGACGCGCCCGATCGCGGCATAGGCGCATCACCTCCAGCTGCTGGGCGTTAGTCATCTGCTGCCAGTCAAAGCGCTCCTGTCGCGAGCGGTAGCAGCCGAGGCAATAACCACGCTCGTCACTTTGACAGACACCGATACAGGGGCTGGTCAGCTCGAACAGCTCCAGCTGTTCGCTAGATTGAGACGGCAGCCCCCTGCTCATGGTTAACGCACCACGACGGCGGTACCACTGATGCTGACCATCAGCATGCCGCCATTGGGGCCCACCACCTCATAGTCCAGATCTATGCCGACTACGGCATTGGCGCCAAGGGCTGCTGCGCGCTCGGAGAGCTCGCCCATGGCGATCTCCCGGGCCTTGGCCAGCTCTTTTTCATAGGCACCGGAGCGGCCGCCTATGATATCGCGAATGCCAGCAAAGAGATCTTTGAAAATGTTGGCGCCGAGTATGGCTTCACCAACGACTATGCCGCGATAGTCGATGATCTGTTTGCCTTCCAGAGTGGGGGTGGTGGAGAGGATCATGCACAAGCTCCTGGACTGAAATAGTGTCAAGGCAGCATAGCAGGGTAAACCAGGAAGAGAGAAGCGGGCGTGGTTGGCTTGGGGTTTTGCTATGGGATAAAAAAAGCGCAGGAATGACCTGCGCTACAAACGGGGTAAAGAGGTTAGTTCAAGCCATTAATCCAGCAGCTTGCGATGTAGACGTTGGATGATCTCCTCCGCCTGGTTTTCAGAAACCAGGAAGCAGAGATTGTGGGCACTGGCGCCGTAGCAGATCATGCGAATGTTCACATCATCCACGGCGGCAAAGACCCGGCTACCGGCGCCGCTGACGGCACTCATCTGGTTACCAATGAGCGCGACCAGCGCCAGATCATATTCCACCTTGACCTTACACAGGGCGCCGAGCTCAGCCAGCAACTCTTCACTCAGCATGGACTTGCCGTTGGACTGGCTGCCGGTGTGATCCAGGGTCAGGGCGACGCTCACTTCTGAGGTGGTGATGAGATCCACCGAGATGCGATGACGTGCCAGTATGGAGAAGACTTCGGCCAGGAAACCACAGGCACCCAGCATGTTGGGGCTTTGCAGCGTCAACAATACTTGATTGCGACGCAGGGCAATGGCGCGGAACAGGGGGGTGGATTCGGTGCTGGAGCGCACCCAGGTGCCACCTGCGGCCGGATCCTTGCTGGAGCCGACGAAGACCGGAATGTTACGGCGCACGGCAGGTTGCAGTGTGGAGGGGTGCAGCACCTTGGCGCCGAAGGTGGCCATTTCCGCCGCTTCGGCGAAGCTGATCTCGGGGATGGGGCGGGCGCTCTTCACCATGCGCGGATCCGTGGTGTAGATACCGGGCACATCGGTCCAGATCTCCAGCTCAGCCACATTCAGCGCCTCGGCCAGCAGGGCGGCGCTGTAGTCGCTGCCGCCACGACCGAGTGTGGTGGTTTGGCCTTCGGCATTGGCCCCGATGAAGCCTTGGGTGATCACAAAGTGATCCGCCAGCAGGGGGGCCAACTCCTGTTGTGCCAGGCTGCGCAGGGCTTCGATGGCCGGGGTGGCCTTGCCAAAGCGACTGTCAGTACGCATCACCTTGCGCACATCAAACCACACCGTCTTGTGCCCTTGCTGGTTCATCAGTTCGGCGAAGAGACGAGTTGACATCAGCTCGCCCTGGGCGACCATCCGATCCACCAGGGCGGTATCGCTGGCCACACTGGCTTGGGCGGCCAGATCTCGCACTTCGTCGAGCATGTCACGAATGGTCTGGGTCAGCGCAGCCGGTTGGCCCAGCGCCTCGAGTATGTGGAACTGAATGTCGGTGAGGCGTTGTAGCCGCTCTTCGCGTCCGGCGGCGTCGAGAGCGCCTTGTGACAGTTCAACCAACAGGTTGGTGACGCCGGCGCTGGCGCTGAGCACGACCACGCGGGTCTTGGGATTGGCGACAACGACCTGGACACAACGGCCCATGGCCTCGGCATTGGCGACACTGGTGCCACCAAACTTGGCTACGCAAAGCTGGTTCACTGCTGAACTCCTGAAAACGTAAAAATGTGTTTATAACAAGTGCGATGACGAGCAAGAGGCGTGGCTATACGGCGGGAAGACGATTCCTGCCAGAAGCACTTCACCCTTAGGTGACAGCCCGAGGGATTCAGCCCTCGCAGCCGACATCCCTGTTTCCAGTAACAGGGGTGTCTCGGCGTTGCTCCCCCTCCTCGATGTTCTGCGGATACGGGATCCTCACATCGACTACCTGGGCAACGCGCCTCTTCTGGTCCCCGCTAGGCGGGGTTTATCCAACAACAAATACCTGTTTGAACTGCCAGCTGTCAATCGATTATCTCGACTTCAGTCGGAAATAGTGAATGTAACCGGCACCAGAAAGCCATTTCAAAGTGTGATCGAGTCTGTGGTTTTTTGTTAACCATGTGAAAACTATCGCCGATTATGTGAACTGTTACACGAATCAGGGCCGGTCGGCACTGTTATAGTAGCTCCCGTGGAAACCAGAAATCTCCATTGCCAAAACGGGGCCGGTAACTTTGTCGGCCCCGTCTTTTTTTGTCTGCTTTTTAACTTTTATATAGTTTTCAACAAGATCTTTGAACGGCGCTGGTAGTTATACAGCTTCTGCTTCGCCACCGGCAGGTCACTCACCTCAACCGGTTCGAACCCTCTTTCCCGGAACCAGTGAATGGATCGAGTTGTTAACACAAACAACTTCTGAATGTTCTGCCGCCGGGCATGCTCCTCTATCTTGGCTACCAGGCGATCACCGCGGCTGGAGCTGCGGTATTCCGGGTGTATGGCCACACAGGCCATCTCGGCCATGGCCTCCTCCGGGAAGGGGTAGAGGGCGGCGCAGCCGATCACCATGCCATCACGCTCTATGATGCTGAAGTGTTCAATCTCCATCTCCAGCTGTTCGCGGGAACGGCGTACCAGTATGCCATCCTCTTCCAAGGGCCGGATCAGATCCAGTATGCCGCCGATATCGTCTATGGTGGCGGCGCGGGCCTGTTCAGCGCTTTGGCGCACTATCTGGGTGCCTATGCCGTCACGGGTGAAGAGTTCTTGCAACAGGGCACCATCTTCCTTGTAACTGACCAGATGGCAGCGAGGGACACCGGCGCGGCAAGAGGCAATGGCGGCGCGGAAGTAGCGGGCTGTGCCTGAGCTGTCTTCGCCTTGTTGTTCCAGGGCGCTCAGATACTCCTCTGCCTGTTCTGGGAAGAGTTCGGAGACGACTTGCCCAGATTGGCCGATAACCCCTTGCAGTGAGCAGAAGGAGATCAGTTTGTCGGCCTTTAGGTAGATGGCGACCTGAGCGGCTATCTCCTCGGCGTTGACGCTGAAGCTCTCTCCTGTGACTGAAAAGCCGATGGGGGAGATGAGGACTATGGCATTTTGCTCCAACTGGCGACGGATACCCTCCACATCAACCCGACGGACCTTGCCGCTGTGGCAGTAGTCGATACCGTCTTCCACACCCATGGGTTGGGCGGTAACGAAGTTGCCACTGACCACATTGAGCTTGGCGCCTTGCATGGGGGTGTTGATAAGACCCATGGAGAGCCGGGAGGTGATCTCCAGCTGTTGCCCGCCACACACCTGTTTGATGATGCGGAAGCTGTCGCTGTCAGTGACTCTGGTCAGCTTATGGAAGCGAGAGCGAATGCCGGCTTGGGCCAGGGCGCTGTCGATCTGGGGACGGGCACCAAACACCAAAACCAGATGAATCCCCAGACTCTGCAACAAGGCTATGTCTGAGACGATATCGTTGAAATTCTCGTCGGCAATGGTTTCGCCACCAATCATGATGACAAAGGTCGACCCTCTATGATGATTGACATAGGGGGTTGAGTGGCGAAACGCATTAACCAGCACTGCATCTCTTTCGCGAACCATTGAATTATCCTTGCCGAACCTTGCGGTAAAAAGAGAGTATATGATCGTGAAAAACAGGGCGGGCTGCAAGTATAAATAATCAATAAAAGTGATTTTTTATGTTGTTGGCCTGGGTGGGGGAAATAACGGCAGCCAGGTGGTCGCTAACCGACTGCCCTGTGTGACACAAGCTTACGTGGCGGCAACCCCTGTGTGTAGCAGCCGATGATTTATGGATC
The DNA here is from genome assembly GCF_055413345.1 of Pseudaeromonas sp. HNCC25DJ180. Taxonomy (NCBI): domain Bacteria; kingdom Pseudomonadati; phylum Pseudomonadota; class Gammaproteobacteria; order Aeromonadales; family Aeromonadaceae; genus Pseudaeromonas; species Pseudaeromonas sp. HNCC25DJ180. The sequence goes on along the minus strand of NZ_JBVAYF010000009.1, from coordinate 54,972 downwards.
TCACTCGCAAGCATCTTGGCTCTGTCGGCAAGACAGGGCAAACTAGCCTGGGTGAGATTCCACGACCAGATATAAGGGATACAGGGATGTTCAGCAAACAGGTCAGTTTCATCGTCGATAATAAGGGGCAACGGCGGGCGGCTGTGGTGCCGATCGAGATCTATGATGAGCTGATGACCTTGCAAAAGGCGTTGGCGCACAATGCCCCTGGTGAGCGCGAGCGTTACTACTTCAGCGTCAAGGGGGCTGCGGCGACTGGTTACCCGGTCGGCCAACGCCACAAGCCTGGGTTTGTGGTGCTGGCGGGCTCCACCGTCAACAGCGAGCAGGCGGATTCCCTGCGAGAGGCGGTGATCGAGTTGCGTCAGGCTTTACTGGCCAAGGGGGTTCTCGAGACACAGGCTCAGGGCTATCGCTTTGTTCAGGATCAGATATTCAACAGCCCCAGCTTGGCCGCTAGCCTTATCGCCGGTAACAACCGTAGCGGCCTGGATGCCTGGAGCAACCAGGATGGATTTACCCTCAAGCAATCCGGATTTGGTAAAAAAGAGTAGGTTTTACCTTGAGGGTCCGAGAAAACGCCCAGCGTTAAACAACGCTGGGCGTTTTCTTTTTGGCCGGTAGACTGATATTTTATACAGTATAATTTATCTATCCACTCTGACCTGAGTCTGCCCATGTCACTTCGCCTCTGCTCCAGACTCCCCCTCCTTACTGCGCGGGTTGGTGCATCATGACCCGCTCCTGGCTGGTGAGTGGTCTCCAGGGTTTTATCTTGACTCGCCAGAGCCAGGATTGCCTACGTGATTCGAAGGAGAGTAACGAGATCCAGCTCTGGCTGGCGACCGAGTCGGGGCCGGTCAAGGTGTGCATAGCCGATGAGCCCCTGTTTTTCTATCTGCCTCAAGGCCAGCAGCGACAGGCTGTGGCTCTGCAGCAGCAGCATGGGCTCCATGGTTGGTTGCGGGCTCACCCTCTGCACACCTTTTTTGCTCAGACAGTACAGGCCTGTTGCTTCGCTACTTTGGCCCGCTACCACAGGGCCGTCGAGCTGCTGACCCTCCATGGTATTTCGCTGTATGAGGCAGATATTCGCCACGTGGATCGCTATCTGATGGAGCGATTCATCACCGGTGGCGTGGCGGTTTCCGGCCGCATGCGACAGTGTGCCGGTTACCGAGAGCTAGTGGCTGACCAGGTTACTCCTGCCGATGTGGTTCCCTCTTTTCGTGTGCTCTCTTTGGATGTGGAGTGTGCGCTCAGCGGTGAACTGTTCTGCATTGGCCTGCAGTTGAGCCTGGCGGGGCAGCCTCCCCTTGAGCGGGTGTTAATGGTGGGAGAACCCCGGCCTTATGATGAACCCTTCAGCATAGAGTGGGTGGCTGATGAGCGGCAATTACTGCTGGCCCTGGAGCGTCAGCTACTGGCGCTGGATCCGGATCTCATCATTGGCTGGAATGTGGTGAATTTCGATTTTCGGCTACTGATCCAGCGAGGCGCGCTACACCATTTACCCATGCGCTGGGGGCGTGGTGGAGCCAAGGTTCGTTGGCGTGAGGGGCGCGATGAGCGCCAGGGGCAAGTGCTGCTAGCCGGGCGTGTGGTGCTGGATGGTGTTGCGACGCTCAAATCGGCTACCTGGCAGTTTGACAGCTACAGCCTGGAAGCCGTGGCGCAGCAGTTGCTCGGGCGTGGCAAGCAGATCGATGACGTCGATGGCCGAGCCGAGCAGATAGCCAAGCTGTTTGCCTGCGATAAGCGAGCCCTGGCGCGCTACAACCTGGAGGATTGTCGCCTGGTGACGGCGATCTTCGACCACTGCCACCTGCTGGCGTTTGCCCGTTTGCGCAGCCAACTGACGGGCCTGGAGCTGGATCGCTATGGCGGCTCCGTGGCCGCTTTCTCGCATCTTTATCTGCCTCGCCTGCATCAGCGGGGCTATGTGGCCCCGAATATGGATAGCGTGCTGGGTGCTCCCTCTCCGGGGGGCTATGTGATGGACTCCCGGCCCGGCCTCTATCGCCATGTGCTGGTGCTCGATTACAAGAGCCTCTATCCCAGCATCATACGTACCTTCGGTATCGACCCTCTGGCGCTGATCCTGGGGCTGGCCGAAGAGAGCGCGGCAGACGAGATCGCACCAGATGAGATCGCTAACCCGAGCCGCACAACGACTCCCGGCTATTTGGGGGCGCGTTTTAGCCGCCAGGAGCCCATTCTGCCTGGACTCATTGCCCGACTGTGGGCTGAACGGGATAAGGCCAAGGCCCAGCAGGATGAGGCGCTCTCCCGGGCCATCAAGATCCTGATGAACTCCTTCTATGGCGTGCTGGGCTCTCAGGGCTGCCGCTTCTTTGACCCTCGGTTGGCCTCCAGCATCACCTTGCGTGGCCATTGGCTGATGCAGGAGACACGCAAGCTCATCGAGGCGGCAGGTTATAGCGTCATCTATGGGGATACCGATTCGCTTTTCGTCTGGTTACCAGAGTCGGTCAGCGAGCTCCAGGCCTGTACCATTGGGGAGACGCTGGCTCAGGAAGCCACAGCCTACTGGCGGCAGAGGTTAGCGACTGAGCTGGGGGTCGACTCCTGCCTGGAATTGCAGTTTGAGCGCCACTATCGCCGCTTCTTGATGCCGACCATTCGCGGCACTGAGGTGGGCAGCAAGAAGCGCTATGCAGGGTTGGCCGGGGAGGGCGCTCAGGAGCGGTTGATCTTCAAGGGGCTGGAGACGGTACGCAGTGACTGGACTGAGCTGGCCAAACAGTTTCAGCAGGGGCTCTACCAACGGATATTTCATGATGAGGATCCCGGTCCCTTCATCGCTGAAACTATACGTCAGACCCGGGCTGGCGAGCGGGATGACGCACTCATCTACCATAAGCGGTTGCGACGTCGCCTGGCTGACTATGAAAAGAATCAGCCCCCCCACGTCAAGGCGGCGCGTTTGGCCGATGAAGCATTAGTGCGGCAGGGACTGCCCCCCCGCCACCAACACAGGGGGCGCATCTCCTATCTGATGACCACCCAGGGGCCTGAGCCTGTGGCGTGGCAGCAGCATCCTCTGGACTATGAGCACTATGTACAAAAGCAGTTGCGGCCCATCGCCGATGGCATATTGCCGTTCATCGGCCACCATTTTGATGAGTGGGCCGATGATCAACTCTCGCTGTTTTAACACGGCGGCCCTGCTTGGCTAGCCGCCGGCCAATTTGACCTTGAAGCCAGCCTTGATGAGCTCTTCCTGGATCAGATCCCGCTTATCGCCCTGAATTTCGATGATCCCCTCCTTGATGGCACCCCCGGTGCCACATTTCTTCTTCAACAAGGTGGCCAACTCTTTCTGACGCTCGGCAGGAACGCCGTGAATGGTGATGACGCCCGCTCCTTTGCGCCCCTTGTTCTCCCGGCGTAGACGCACCACACCATCATCAGGAAAGGGGGAGGCCGAAGCGGGGGCTTTGTTGCTGGGTTCAGGGACAAAGCCGCTGGCGGTAGAGTAGACCAGGCGAGAGTTGGGATCAGACATGATAAGGCTCCTCAATACTGGCCAGGAGTATAGCCAGAGCGAGAGATAAAAAACTGCTTTATTTTATGGTTATTCGCTCTATAATCGATTTAGTGATAATCGTTATCAATAAGATTGTGGGTGCGGCATATGCATTTAAGTGATATTCAACCGGGCCAATCAGCCCGTATTTTGAGTCTTGGGGCCTTGGATGCTCCGGTACGACGCAAGCTGATGGCCATGGGCTTGCTGCCCTGCAGTGAAGTGCGTTTTATCTGTGCCGCCCCCTTGGGTGACCCACTGCAGATCACCACGGGGGGGATCACCCTCTCGGTGCAGAAAAAGTTGGCCATGCAGATTGAGGTAGAGAGCCTATGAGCTGGAATTTGATGACGGTTGGCAATCCCAATAGTGGTAAGACCTCGTTGTTCAATGCCTTGACCGGGGCCAACCAGCAGGTGGGTAACTGGAGTGGGGTTACGGTTGATAAGAAGAGTGGCCACTTTGCTCAAGGGGATGAGGCATATCAGTTGATGGATTTGCCAGGCATCTATGCCCTGGAGAGCCGTGACAGCTCCATCGACGAGCAGATAGCTTTTCGCTATGCCATGACCCACAAACCCGATCTGGTGATCAATGTCATTGATGCGACATCGTTAGAGCGCTCCTTACTCCTGACCCTGCAGCTGCGTGAGCTGGGTCTGCCGTTGCTGGTGGTGTTGAACAAATACGATGTAATGCATAAGCGTCGCCAATCCATAGATACCCAGGCCTTGGCCAAGGTGCTGGGTTGTCCAGTGGTAGCGTTGTCGGCCTACCATCGCAAAGAGATCCTGGCGCTCAAGAGTCAGTTGCCCCAGCTCATCGCCCAGACCAGTCGTGAGCCACTGGTACTGGATTATGGCACTGTGATTGAGGCGGCGGTCAGCCAGTTACAACCGCAGATCCAGCACCCGCATCTGGCGGCGCGGGGCTGTGCCCTGCGTTTACTGGAAGGGGATCCGGTACTGGACGAAGCCTTGCTGTTGGCTGATGCCCCGGAGATAGCCGCGCTGGTGCAACGCACCCAAGCTCAGGTGGATATGGACTTGAGCCTGGCCGATGTCCGCTACGGTTTTATCCATGAACAGGCTCGTCCTTGCGTCACTCAGCATGGAAAGTTGGGCATCAAAGGCTCAGAACGTCTGGATAATATTCTGCTCAACCGCTGGATAGGGATCCCGTTTTTTCTCGGGGTTATGTACCTGATGTTCCTGTTTGCCATCAATGTGGGTAGTGCCTTCATCGACTTTTTTGATGTGTTGGCCGGGGCCTTGTTTGTTGATGGCCCAAGACACTGGCTGGGCTTATTGGATACTCCGGAGTGGTTGATTTCGGTGGTGTCGGATGGTGTCGGCAGTGGGATGCAGACGGTGGCAACCTTCATCCCGGTGGTCGGTTTTCTGTATTTGTTTCTGGCGGTACTCGAAGCGTCTGGCTACTTGGCGCGGGCGGCATTTGTGGTTGATCGGCTGATGCAAAAACTGGGATTACCGGGAAAGGCCTTCGTGCCCATGCTGATGGGGTTTGGCTGCTCGGTCCCTGCTTTCATGTCAGCCCGGACGCTGAACGCCGAACGTGAACGCCTGATGACCACAGCCATGGCGCCTTTTATGTCCTGCGGCGCTCGTCTGCCGGTGTATGCCTTGTTCGCGGTCGCCTTCTTCCCGCAATCAGGGCAAAACGTGGTGTTCTTGTTGTATCTCATCGGTATTGCGATTGCTGTGGTGACGGGTTTGGTGCTGCGCAAGACTTTACTGCCCGGGCACAGTGAGTCCATGGTGATGGAGATGCCGGACTATGAAGTCCCGCGGCCAACCTATGTGCTGATCAAGACCTGGCATAAGCTGAGCAGCTTCGTGCTGGGGGCAGGCAAGACCATTGTCATCATGGTAGCGGTGTTGAACCTGTTCAATTCCTTGGGCAGCGATGGCAGTTTCGGCAACCAGAATACCGATAAGTCACTGTTGAGCCAGGCGGCGGCATTTTTAACGCCTGTGTTATCCCCATTGGGTGTACGTGAAGATAACTGGCAAGCCACAGTCGGTATTGCTACCGGTATTTTTGCTAAAGAGGCGGTCGTGGGCACGCTCAACAGCCTCTATCAGTCCCCGGCAGATGACGAGGGTGCTGAGTTCAGTCTGATCGACTCATTCAATGAGGCGGTGGCGACCATTCCGGCTAACCTGGCTGCCATTAATCCGTGGGATCCTGTTGGTCTGGAGTTGGGAGATCTGCAGGACCAATCTGCCATGGCGGAGTCTCAGGAGGTAGACTTGTCGACCTTCGCCAACATGCAGACCCATTTTGATGGTCAGGTGGGTGCCTTTGCTTACTTGCTGTTCATTTTGCTCTACATGCCCTGTGCAGCAGCCATGGGCTCCTTGATCCGGGAGTCAGGCCGCAACTGGGCTATTTTTACCGCCATGTGGTGCAATCTGATGGCGTTCATGATCTCTTCGCTCTATTACCAACTGGCAACGTTCGCCGCCCATCCGGCCCAGAGTATGGCTTGGGTGGCGTTTTATACCATGGTGGCGGTGCTAACCTGGTGGGGTATGCATCGCAAGGGCAACATACTGGCACGCAAGGTGGTATTGGTATGATAATTCGTGAATTGGGCACTCTGCTGGCAACCAGAGGACGCATGACCAGGCTGGAGTTGGCTCGCCACTTCCAGGCCTCGGAAGAGGTAGTGGAGGCCATGTTGGGGGTGTGGATGCGCAAAGGGCGCATTCGCAAATCCCAGGCGGCTGGTTGTGCGGGGAGTTGCTGCGGAGCCCGAGCCGAGTGCTACTACGAGTGGTTACCAGAGGGGCAGATAGGCCTGATCCTGCACTCTTAGCGTCTACGCTCTGCTAATGAAATCGCCCGCTGACTGCGGGCGATTTCATTTTGGCGTTATAATCCGAGGCTGTTTGTTAAGGAGAGTTGCCATGACAACGCTTGCCATCCTATCGGATATTCATGGCTCGGCCACGGCCCTGGAGGCCACCCTCGAGCGTCTGCACCCTTTCGCCCCTGATTATTACCTCTTGCTGGGGGATCTGCTCAATCATGGCCCGCGCAATCCGGTGCCACAGGGGTATGCCCCGGCTCGGGTGGTTGAGCTGCTCAACCCGCTTAAGCGGCGCATCATAGCGGTACGGGGCAATTGTGATAGCGAAGTGGATCAGATGCTGTTCGAGTTTCCCATCATGGCCCCCCATAACTATTTGCTGTTATCACAAGGGCGCCGTATCTGTCTGACGCATGGTCATCTCTATCAGCTGGAACAGTTGGCGCTGGCACCTGGGGAGTTGCTGCTCTCTGGCCATTCTCATGTGGCTGGCATTCGCTGTGATGAGAGCGGGGTTATCTGCATGAACCCTGGATCCATCACCTTTCCCCGGCAGGGCGAGGCCAGCTTCGGCCTCTATCAGGATGGGGAGTTGCTGATCATGAGTGTGGCTCAGGGCTCATCTCTGCAACGCTACACTTGGGAAGAGTAGGAGTTGGAGTCAGCTACGCGATGAGCTCTTGTGAGCGATGCGCCAGGGATGAGTGAGCAGGGCATCAAGCTGGGGATCTCTGGGCGCATTCGTCAGATAGGCCAGAAAGAGGCTACGACTCAAGGCGGGGGCCCCCTCGACCAGATGCAATTCGCCTTCACGGATGAGACTGGCAACCGCCGGATGGGGCAGGTAGGCCACACCACCATGGCGCTTCAGGTGTTGGATCGCCTGACGCAAGGAGGGGGTCACCAGCACCGGGGCTTGGTTCTGCAGCTCAGTTGGCAGTGGCGTGTTGGAGAAGATGGCCTGGTTTTCCACCATGACCCAGGGCTGCTGAGCCACTTGTGACATCAACAGACCCGCTTGGCGACTGACCAGGCAGAGCGGGTATTCGGCGAAGGGGCGAACCGTGACCTCTTCAATCTTGCTCGGCTCGCCGAGGATGGCCAGATCCAGAGTGCGCTCCAGCAGTTGACGGCACAACTGCTCCCGATTACCCAGCTCCAGTCGCAGATGATGCTGGGGCGATTGCTCGAACCAGTTATCCAGCCACTCCTGCAGCCCTAATTCCCAGCAAAACAGGGGGGCACCAATGGCCAGTTGATGGCGGTTGGCTCCCTGCTGCACCAGCTCTTGCTTGGCGCGTCCCAGGGTTTGCAGTATGGATTCGGCATAGGGGAGCAGGCGCTCTCCAGCCAGCGTCAGTTGGATGTTGTTGCGATGGCGGGCAAACAGGGACACCCCCAACTGCTGCTCCAGTTGCCGAATGCGGAAACTGACAGCGGATTGGGTCAGATAGAGGGTTTCTGCCGCGCGGCCAAAATGTCGGGTTTTACTGACCTCGATAAAGGTGCGCAGCAGATCCGTATCCATTAATCCAGGGATTCCTCAACGGCTTCGAATGGACCGTCATCGGTCGCATTACCCCCTGACGTGCACAGGCGGTGTACTCGGCGTGGGCCTATCACCTTCAGGTATTTAAACCATACCTTGGCGAAGTTATTACCCGCGGCCTCTCCTGATTTCACCTGCTCGATGAACGCCCTCTCGATCTCATCTTGAGGCTCACGTTTGCCTTGGTAAAGCTCGAGCATCACGTGACCGCACTGCTCCAGAGTATTGGCCTCGGCCACGGTGAACTCACCGCTACGACGCAGGCCGCGAGGGAAATGTTGGAAGTCATTAAAACGCTTGTCTGATTCAAAGCTCATGATGGTCAATACTTTTGTTGGTTGTCCTATCGCCGGGAAGTATGTTCAGCCTGTAGCAGAGTTAAAAATCGAGTTTTTTCATTTTACGATAAAAACTTTTTATCGCTCGATGATTTGCTGCTTGCCTGCCCAATTGTATGGGCATGACTCGTTCGAACCGACCGATTCTGCCGGTAAAAGCAGCAAAAATCAGAACTTGCCAAGGGCGTCCCGATAAAAATTAGTAGAAAAAAAGCCGATGGCATAGGTTCAGCGATCGGATTTTTCCATGATGCGCTGCAGTAAATCCCCCTCCAGCAGCGCCCGCTTGACCAAAGCAACACCGCCAATGGTGGCCTGGGCTTGAAAATGAGCCCGTGCTATGGGCAGGTTTTTATGAAAACTGGGCAATGACTGCTGTGCTATGCAGCGCTGGATAGCCGGAAATAAAATGGTCTCGGCGGCCACTATTTCGCCCGTCAGCAGGATCTTTTCCGGATTGAAGAGGTTGACCATGATGGCAATGGTGCGCCCCAAGTATTCACCCACCTCAGTGATGACATGGCGGGCCAACTCATCCCCTTGCGTGGCGGCTTGGCAGATCTGCTCTATGGTAAGCGCCTCCGCTTTGAGGCAACTGACATGGCCCTGCAGCAGCAGCGCTTGAGCCTGCTCGACTATGGCAGGGTTGGCGGCAATGGTTTCCAGGCAGCCAAAGTTACCGCAGTGGCAGCGTCGGCCAAAGGGCTTCATCTGAATGTGCCCAATCTCGCCCACGTTGCGGTTTTTCCCGAGCAGTACCCTACCGTTGCTGATGATGCCTGCGCCCGCACCATTATGGACGCTGATGAGGATAGAGTCCTGGCAGTCGCGGGAGGCGCCGAAGTAGTGTTCGGCCAGAGCCAGGGAGCGGGTGTCATTGCCGAGGAAGACGGGGAGGGCAAAGTGCTCGCTCAACAGGGCGCCTAGCGGGAGTTGGTGCAGATCCAGTCTAGGCATATAGATCACCTCACCGGAATCGGGGTTCACTAGCCCAGGGAGGGTAATGGCCAGTGCCAGGGGCGCCTGACCCTGCGCAGCGTGTTGCTGCTGCAACTGGCTGATGGCCGAGATGAGCTGCGTCAGGATCGCCTCATTGCCGGTCACCTGGATGCTCTGCTCCACATGCACCACTTCGTTACCGTTCAGATCGCATAGGCTCAGATGCAGGGTGCGCCGACCCAGGCGACAGGAGATGAAACGCAGGCGATCTCGCACTGTGGTCAACGAGATGGCGCGACGACCGCCGGTGGACTCCTGCAGAGCAACCTCGCTGATGAGGTCGTGCTCCAGTAGCTGGCGAGTGATCTTGGTAATGCTGGCGGGGGCCAGTTGGCTTATATCGGCCACCTGGATCCGGGAGATGGGCCCGCGCTCGTCAATCAGGCGATAAACAGCGGCTGTATTGACCTGTTTGACCAGATCTATGTTGGCAATGTGTCCTTCCGTCATAGGGGCTTATGCTCTTGGTAGTGTCCGTTGACCAAAGTGGCATGAACTCGATAGTTGTCATCGAATATCACCAGATTGGCGATCTTGCCTGGGGTGATACTGCCCAGCTCACTATCGATGCCGATGGCGCGGCTGGGATAGAGGCTCGCCATGCGCAGGGCTTCGTCCAGCGGCAGCCCCACTTGCGCTACCAGATTGCGCACTCCCTCAATCATGGTGAGGGCTGAGCCGCCGAGCGTGCCATTGGCATCCACACACTGGCCGTTGCGATAGAAGACGGTCGCGCCACAAAAATCGAAGTGATCAAATCCGTTGGCGGCCCCTGCGGGGGCGGTGGCATCGGTGACGAGACAGAGGCGATCCCCCAGCAATTTGTGGGCTAGACGCACATTGGCGGGGTGAACGTGATGACCATCGACTATGATGCCGGCGTAGATGTCATCTCTGTCATAAATGGCGCCCACTACGCCAGGCTCTCGACCATTTAGGGTGGGCGTCATGGCGTTATAGAGGTGGGTGGCAAAGCGGATCCCCGCGGTAAAACCGGTCATGGCCTGATCGTAAGTCGCCGCACTGTGGCCGATAGCAACCAGTATGCCCGCGTCGGTGAGGCGCTGAATATGGCTGGGCTGATTGGTCTCGGGGGCTAGCGTGATCTTGGCAATCCAGGGCGCCTGTTCACACAGATAGTCGATCATTTCCGGTGAGGGTGTGCGGATCAGGCTCTGTGGATGGATCCCCTTGCGCTGTGGGTTGGTGTAGGGCCCCTCCAGGTGAAGCCCGAGCACCTCATGGGGGCGGCGCTGCATGTAGTCACGGGTGGCCTCGATCGCCGTGCGCATCTCCTCATCGTGGGAGGTGATGAGCGTAGGCAAGAAGCTGGTGGTGCCAGAACGCAGGTTGGCTTCCTGCATCTGCTCAAGGGTCGTGACGGTGGGAGCTTGATTGAACATCACACCACCACAACCATTGAGTTGCAGATCGATAAAGCCGGCGCTCAGATGGGCGCCGCCCAGATCATGAGTGGGGATCCCTGCCGGGCATGCGTGCTGCGGCAGCAAAGCGGCGATCCGCTCATCTTGGATCAACAAGGCATGGTCATGCAGTACGCCATCCTGACCATGGATGGTGCCATTAACCAGCGCAAAGAGGGTCTTTCCTGCCATATTCGGTCACATCCGTTTGATGTTGTCGGCTTCCAACTGCTGGAAGTAGCGCACTGTCTTGACTTTCAGCTCCTGCGTTGAGGCTTCATCGCAGACCATGATCCCCTTGGGATGCAACTGCAGGGCCGATATGGTCCACATGTGATTAACCCCCCCCTCGACTGCGGCTTGCAGGGCCAAGGCTTTGTTGTGTCCGGTAACCAGTATCATGATCTCTTCGGCATCCAGCAGGGTGCCGACGCCCACGGTCAGAGCCAATTTAGGCACTTGATTGAGGTTGCCATCAAAGAAGCGGGCATTGTTAATCCGGGTGTCATCGGTGAGCGTCTTGATCCGGGTCCGTGAACTCAACGAGGAGGCTGGCTCATTGAAGGCGATGTGGCCATCTGTACCCACGCCACCCAAAAAGAGATGGATGCGCCCGTAGGACTTTATTTTCTCCTCGTAGCGTTGGCACTCCTCCATCAGATCCAGCGCATTACCATCGAGCATATTGATGTTTTCATCGGGAATATCAATGTGCTGGAAGAAGTTTTCATGCATGAAGTGGTGGTAGCTCTGCGGATGGGACTCAGGAAGTGCCACGTACTCATCCATGTTGAAGGTTACCACGTTGGCAAAGCTGATTTCGCCCTGCCTGTGCAACTCGATAAGGCGCTGGTAAGTGGTGAGTGGGGTGCCACCTGTGGGCAGGCCCAGCACAAAGGGGCGATCAGGGGTGGGAGCAAATCGGTTAATACGATCCACTATATAACGGGCGGACCAGTAACCCACTTGCTCGGCTGTTTGCAGAGGGATAAGGCGCATGGCGATCTCCTGTCAAAGTAAGGAATAGGTGTTCATATTTTCAATTGTAAATTAAGTCGCTATTTAAGGCCATTGTGATGGGAGTGCTATTCCGTATTTGGTGATCTTTGTCGCGAAAATGAACAGGCTTAGTTATTCATGGGAAATAAGTGCATTAGACTGCACTCATTCTCCGTGATGAGGTGTGCAACTGGGTTGCGAACGCTCGCGAGGAGTGTTGAACTCTTGGCTGCCGTTAGGCGCATGTCGCTGCTTAGCGGTTAGCTCAGGGCTTTGAGGCATAAAGGTCGTGTAAGGAGCTGCATGTGAACATACTCGGGTATCTACAAAAAGTGGGTCGGGCGCTGATGGTGCCCGTAGCAACGCTACCGGCTGCGGCTATCTTGATGGGGGTCGGTTACTGGATTGACCCTGTGGCTTGGGGCGGAAACAGCGCCTTGGCTGCATTTTTCATCAAATCAGGTGGTGCCATCATAGACAATATGTCTGTGCTGTTCGCCGTCGGGGTCGCGTATGGCATGTCCAAGGATAAGGATGGCGCCGCAGCACTGGCGGGGTTTATCGGCTTCTTGGTGTTGACGACCCTCTGTTCACCTGAGGCGGTCTCACAAATCCTGGGTTTGGCGCCGGCCGATGTGCCCGCGGCCTTTGGCAAGATCAAGAATCAATTTGTCGGCATTCTGACCGGCATCATAGCCGCTGAACTTTACAATCGTTTCAGTGAGGTAGAGCTGCACAAGGCGTTGGCCTTCTTCAGTGGTCGGCGTTTGATCCCCATTCTGACCTCCTTTGCCATGATCCCCTTAGCTTTCGTGCTCATGTACCTGTGGCCTGTGATCTTTGGTGGCTTGGTCAATTTTGGCGAACATATTCAAGGCTTGGGTGCCACAGGGGCGGGCATCTACGCCACCTTCAACCGCCTGCTGATCCCCGTGGGTTTGCACCATGCCCTGAACTCTGTCTTCTGGTTTGATGTGGCCGGGATCAATGATATTCCCAACTTTATCGGCGGGGCCAAGTCCCTGGCGGAAGGTAAGGCTGTGGTGGGGGTGACAGGCATGTATCAGGCGGGTTTCTTCCCCATCATGATGTTTGGTCTGCCTGGGGCGGCATTGGCCATCTATCACACCGCCAAAGCGAGTAACAAGGCGAAAGTGGCTTCCATCATGTTGGCGGCGGCATTTTCCGCCTTCTTCACCGGGGTGACAGAGCCTCTGGAGTTCGCCTTCATGTTTGTGGCGCCCCTGCTCTATGTGCTGCATGCGTTGCTCACCGGGCTCTCAGTCTTCATCGCTGCCTCCATGCACTGGATCGCCGGCTTTGGTTTTAGCGCCGGTCTGGTGGACTTGGTGCTCTCCTCGCGTAACCCGCTGGCCGTGCAGTGGTACATGTTGGTGTTGCAAGGCATCGTTTTCTTCTTCATCTATTATCTGCTCTTTCGCTTTGTGATTGTTCGTTTCAACCTCAAGACTCCGGGTCGAGAAGAGGATGAGGTCGGTAGCGATGATCAGAGCGAACATGTGGCAACGAACCGGGGTGAGCTGGCCAAACAATACCTCAAGGCGCTGGGCGGACATGGCAACCTGGTGACAATCGATGCCTGCATTACCCGCTTGCGGTTGACGTTGAAGGATCGCTCCTTGGTCAATGAGCGTGCGCTTAAAGGGCTGGGTGCCTCTGGGGTGATCAAACTTGGAGAGCAAAATCTGCAAGTAGTGCTGGGTCCCTTGGCGGAGATCATGGCCGGTGAGATGAAGCAGATCCCCGTTGCCGAGGATTTAAGCCAGGTGCGTTTGCCGGGGGAGTAAATCGGGTTATGAACCCTTCTTGGGTCACGAAGTAATGATGGCTGCTTATTAATTCCCCGCTACGGCGGGGTTTTTTCATCTGACTGGGCAGATGGGGGGCGTGATAAATACCTTGAGCCTCAAGGGAGATTCATGGATCATTAGCGGTTATCACGCAGTTGTAGCTATTATCTCTTGAGGTGAGTGAATGACTCAGGCGGAACATCGCCCCAGCAATTTTATTCGTCAGATCATCGATGAAGATCTGGCGAGCGGTAAACACAGCAGTGTGGCTACCCGCTTCCCGCCAGAACCGAACGGTTATTTGCATATCGGTCACGCCAAATCCATCTGCCTGAATTTCGGTATCGCACAGGATTATCAGGGTAGCTGTAACCTGCGCTTTGACGATACCAATCCGGCCAAGGAAGAGGTGGAATACGTCGAGTCTATCCAGCGTGATGTGCAGTGGCTGGGTTTTGCGTGGAGTGGCGCCGTGCGTTACTCCTCGGACTATTTTGACCAATTGCATGGCTATGCCATTGAGCTGATCCAGAAGGGATTGGCCTATGTGGATGAGCTCACGGCCGAGCAGATCCGTGAATACCGTGGCACTCTGACCGCGCCGGGCAAGAACAGCCCCTACCGGGATCGCAGCGTCGAGGAGAATCTGGCGCTGTTTGAGAAGATGCGTGCCGGTGGTTTCAAGGAGGGCGAGGCCTGTTTGCGCGCCAAGATCGACATGGCCTCCTCCTTTATCGTCATGCGTGATCCTGTTATCTACCGGGTCAAGTTCGCCGAGCATCATCAGACCGGGAACAAGTGGTGCATCTATCCCATGTACGACTTTACCCACTGCATCTCGGATGCTCTGGAGGGGATCACCCACTCCATCTGTACACTGGAGTTCCAGGATAACCGTCGCTTGTATGACTGGGTGCTGGATAACATCTCCATCGATTGTCATCCACGCCAGTACGAGTTCAGCCGTCTGAACCTCGAATACAGCATCATGTCCAAGCGTAAGCTGAACCAACTGGTGACCGAGCAGTTGGTTGAGGGGTGGGATGATCCGCGCATGCCGACCGTCTCTGGCCTGCGTCGTCGTGGCTATACCTCAGCAGCGGTTCGTGAGTTCTGCCGCCGTATCGGCGTGACCAAACAGGACAACACGGTGGAGATGAGCGCGCTGGAGTCCTGTATTCGCGAAGATCTCAACGAAAATGCGCCGCGTGCCATGGCGGTACTGCGCCCGGTGCGGGTGGTGATCGAAAACTATCCGCAAGGGCAGGTCGAGATCTTGAGCTCACCCAATCATCCGAACAAGCCGGAGTTGGGAACCCATGAGTTGCCCTTTGCCCGGGAAGTGTTCATCGATGAGGCGGATTTCCGCGAAGAGGCCAACAAGCAGTTCAAGCGTCTGGTGTTGGGCAAGGAAGTGCGTCTGCGCCATGCCTACGTGATCAAGGCCGAACGGGTCGAGAAGGATGCGGATGGCAAAATCACCACCCTCTTCTGTAGCTATGATGCCGAGACGCTGGGTAAAGACCCGGCCGATGGCCGCAAGGTAAAGGGGGTGATCCATTGGGTGAGCGCCGCGCATTCGCTGCCCGCTCAGGTGCGTTTGTACGACCGACTCTTTGCCGTGGCGAATCCTGGTGCAGCCGAGGATTTCCTCTCCACCATCAACCCCAACTCCCTGACTATCATAGAGGGGGCGCGCGTTGAGCCGAGTCTGGCAGAAGCCAAGCCGGAGCAGGCCTATCAGTTCGAACGCGAAGGCTACTTCTGCGCCGATAGCAAGCTCTCCAGCCCGGAGCATCTGGTCTTTAACCTGACCGTGGCTCTGCGTGACACCTGGCAGGAATAATCTACTGTTTTACCTAATAAAAAACCGCCGAAAGGCGGTTTTTTTATGGCGGCAGAAACCTATTTCTTGCTGCGTTTGGCTACGCACTCAGGGTGGGTACAGTGGCCATACAGGTAGAGGCTGTGATGGGTTAATTCCATGCCGTGAGTCTTGGCGATCTCGCTTTGTCGTTGCTCTATCACCGCATCGTGAAACTCGATGACGCGGCCGCAATCCAGACAGACCAGGTGATCGTGGTGTTCCTGATGGGCTAGCTCGAATACCGACTTGCCACCCTCGAAGTGGTGGCGGGTGACAATCCCGGCATCATCAAACTGATTTAGTACCCGATAAACTGTGGCTAGACCAATCTCCTCGCCTTGATCGAGCAGTTTCTTATAGAGCTCTTCGGCACTGATGTGTTGGCACTCTGGGGTCTTCAGGTACTCCAGGATCTTGATCCGCGGAGAAGTGATCTTGAGACCGGCATCTTTGAGCTGCTGATTGTTGGTAGACATGGCACTCTTTCATGATGGACGGCGATGGCTCGGCCGTATGGTGTCAGTTGCTAACATTATATGTCCCAGCGGTACAGAAATGGAACCGCAGGGGGGAAAACAGCTGGGGGCTGGGGCGAATTAACGGCCGATCATAGCCTCGTCTCGGCACATAATGCCAGCCACTGGGCTTCATCCAGCAAGCCATCGGCCGCTCCGATGGCACCCACCTTCCACCCTGCATACTGGGTGGCCCGAGACAGGGCTTGATAGGGATTGCGGTGCTTGCTCCAGTCATGGATGAAGGCCGAGAAGAGGGCATCGCCAGCGCCTATGGTGTTCTTGACGCCGCGTGGAGCCCAAGCTGGGGCATGAAACAGCCGCTGCTCCTCCTTCACATACATCAGGGCGCCAGCGTGACCCTGGCCCATCACCACTATGGCATTGTCATAGAGCGCTGCCAATTCGCGCAGCATGGCTTCAGCTGAGCGCTCGCCAATGCCTTCGTCACTCAGAAACAGGATATCGGCGGCCTGCATGAATTCGCGATTATAGGCATCGTGCAGATCGCTTAGCACATGTACATCACAGGCGATGGGTTTGCCCAACTGTTTGGCGCGTTGCAGCAGGGGCCGGGAGAAGTTGATGTTGCACAGCAGGGCCAGATCGGCCTGCATCAGTTGCGCATCCGTAACCTTGGTCAGGTGGCGCTCCTGGCACTCCTTGAGATCGACATGGATTTGGCGGCGACCCAGGGGCTCGTAGAGAATGACGCTCTGGGCTGTGGCGGAGAGCGCCTCTTCCAGCCCTTGGCTTGATAGACCCAACTCTTTGACGGCATGGCGAATCGTGTCGCCCGCCATATCATGGCCGATCAGGCTGTGCAGGCTGACCTGGTTGCCCAAGCGATGCAGAGCCTTGGCCAGGTTGAAACCTACACCCGATACCGTGCTGTTAATCCCACCGAAGGGATAGTGCACGGGGGCGTAATGGAGTGGAAATCCAGAGATAGCCAAGGTGGTCTCGATGTTAAGCAGACCACTGATGAAGAGTTGGGACATAGTCAGAGCCTCGATGCGTGCGAAGCAGTACAATAAAATGGCCCGCATGAGCGGGCCAGAGAGTTATTGCAATTCGGCGAGACACATCTCATCAAACAACTGTTTGCACCAGGCCTCGACCCGGGCCGAGGTGAGGTCGGGCTGGCGATCTTCGTCAATGCCCAGACCAATGAAATGCTTGTCATCGACCAGCGCCTTGGAGGCCTCAAACTGGTAGCCTTCGGTCGGCCAGTGGCCGATGATGATGGCACCACGGGCCTCGATGATGTCCCGCAGTGTGCCCATGGCATCGAGGAAATACTCGGCATAGTCTTCCTGATCGCCGCAGCCAAAGATGGCAACCAGTTTATCGGTGAAGTCGATCTCTTCGAGTTCAGGGAAAAAGTCATCCCAGTCTGCTTGTGACTCACCGTAATACCAGGTGGGAATTCCGAGGATCAGCAGATCGAAGTTTTCAATATCAGCCTTGGTGCTCTTGGCGATATCAAAGACATCGACCAGATGGGAGCCCAATTCTTTCTGGATCATGCCGGCCACGGCTTCCGTATTACCGGTATCACTACCGAAAAACAGACCTACACTTGCCATAGTGGTTGTATACCCTTGGTGTTGAATGATGGTTGATGATGAATTAACTCTGTGACCCTAGCACAGCTTCTTGCGCTATATGTTGTTTGATCAACATCTGGATCATCTCTGCCCGACTCATGTTGTGTTGCTCTGCCAATAGATTCAGCTGTTCGAGCAACTCCACCTCGACCTTGAGCTCTACCCGGCGCAGGCCTTTGGCCTTGTCCCGTTTGAGTTGATTCCGCTTGTTGACCTTCAACTGCAGGGTGCGGGGTAGGGGATTGGTTTTGGGTCTGCCCGGACGCTTCTCTTCGGCAAATAGATCCAGCGTTGTCCGATCTTCTTGGTGTTTTGCCATTGCTACATCTACCGCGAACTAAACCCAGACTCCTCCTCAGACTAAATGATGGTCGAGGGCGCTGCTGCTAAAAGGAGTCATCTTCTTATGGCGGGTCGAATCGACGCTGGGCGGCGGTTTGACCCTATCCAGAACTCGACCCTGACAACCTCATCTCGTGGCTCTGGGCCTGGAGTGTGTTGGCTGGAAGGGTGACCCCGGCAATTTCAGGGGCGTGATTGTAGCACAAGCCCACTTGGCCTGTTAACGGGATATTGACAGGAAATCCACAACCAGTTTATTGAACAACAAGGGTTTCTCGGCATGGAGCCAGTGACCGGCATCGGGGATGATCCTGGCCTTGGCCAGTGGGAAGAGCCGCACTATGGTGGTCTGATGTTCCGGCAATAAATAGTCAGAGCGACCGCCCTTGATAAAGAGGGTTGGCCCAGTAAATGGGGCCTCTGTGGCCTGCCAACCCATCAGCTCGCCATAGCAGGCCTGCAATGCTGCCAGATTAAAACGCCAGGCTGGCCCGGCCTTCGTTGCCATAAAACTTTTCAGCAGGAACTGGCGAACGGCCGCATCGGCGAGAAAGGCTGCCATGATGGCATTGGCACCTTTTCGATCCGGGGCATCACTATTCACCACCGCCTGCAGCGCCGTAAACACCTGCTCATGGCGAGCCTCGGCATAGGCCACTGGGGCCACATCGACGACCACCAGGCTCAGGGTTCGGGCCGGGTGACGCAGGGCAAATTGCATGGCCAGCTTGCCGCCTAAAGAGTGGCCAACCAGATGGACGGCCGGTATGGCCAACTGATCTAGCAGTGCCAGCAGATCTTGGGTCAATTCAGCCCAGCTCATGGTGGCCTGATGAGGGGAGTGGCCATGGTTGCGCATGTCCAGGGCGATAACCCGATAGTCGCTGGCCAACTGGCGCGCCAATTGCCCGAGATTATCCAAATCGCCAAACAGGCCATGGATCAACAGAACTGTGGGGGAATTTGCCGAGCCCGAATCACGATAATGCAGCAAGTACCGCTCCTGAACAGAGGTCTTTATGGGCCAAAGAGGCGCCCAGTCATTGATGATGCAGCATAGCCAAGGCTGGCATGACAATAAACCATGAGTTTGTTGTGCCCTTGTCTGCGAGGTTTACTCCTACGCCATTTATATCGTTCCCACTATCATTTCGCGCCAGTTGTTGGGCTTGGCCTGTTGGCTATGTATAATTCTCTCGTTTTTCTTTTTGGATAGGTGTGGTAACAGAATGAAGACCATTGAGGTTGATGAAGAGCTCTATCGCTACATTGCCGGTAAAACGTTACACATAGGCGAGAGTGCTTCGGAGATCCTGCGTCGCCTGCTTGCGTTAACCCCCCATGATGCGGCCAAGCCACCTATTATCCCCATGGCGCTGACATCCCGTAGCGAATTCGTGTCAGCCCTCTCCGATGTGTCTGCCTTTATTGACCTGTTGAACAGCGATGAGTTTGCCAGCAAAGAGAGTGCCATTGACCGTTTCCTGCTGGTATTGACCTTCCTGTATCAGGCCAGCCCCGAGGCTTTCGTCAATGCCACCGAGATCAAGGGGCGCAAACGCGTTTATTTTGCCAAGAGCGATGAAGAGTTACAGGCCAATGGCAAGACCACTAAACCCAGGGCTGTGCCAGGCACTCCCTATTGGGTCATATCGAATACCAATACCAGTCGCAAGCGCAACATAGTGGCGCAGTTGATGACCACCATGGGTTACCCGGCCGAGCTCATTGAGCAGGCCTGTGCACAGATTTAATTAACAATACAATTAGGAAGTAATGTCATGGCACAACATCCCCATGCCGGTAAGCCGGCCCGTCTGGAAGACCTGACCAACATCCCACGTCTGATGTCTGCTTATTACCTGAATAAGCCGGATATGACCAAGCCCGAACAGCGCGTAGCATTCGGTACCTCGGGTCACCGTGGTAGCTCTTTCAAGAACGCCTTTACCGAGTCGCACATCCTGGCGGTAAGCCAGGCCATCGCTGAATACCGTAAGGCGCAAGGCATCAGCGGCCCACTGTTTATCGGCATGGACACCCACGCCCTCTCCGAAGCTGCTCTGGCCTCGGCCGTGGAAGTGCTGGCCGCCAATGGGGTGGAAGTGCGTATCGACAAGGGTCTGGGTTACACCCCGACGCCTGTGGTCTCCCACGCCATCCTGCGCTACAACTCAGCCGGTCTGACCGACAAGGCGGACGGCATCGTCATCACCCCCTCCCACAATCCGCCGGAAGATGGTGGCTTCAAGTACAACCCGCCCCATGGTGGCCCAGCTGAAGGCGAAATCACCAAGTGGGTGGAGGATCGTGCCAACGAGCTGCTGGAAAACGATCTGGCTGGCGTCAAGCGCGTCAGCTTTGCCCGGGCCCGAGCCATGAGCAACGTGCAGGAGCACGACTTCATGACACCCTACATCGATGATTTGAAGAACGTCATCGATGTGGAAGCCATCAAGAAGGCCGGCGTGAAGATTGGTGTCGATCCGCTGGGTGGCTCAGGCGTCGCCTACTGGGATGTGATTGCCAAGACCTATGGTCTGAATATCGAAGTGGTCAACTATGCCGTTGATCCGACCTTCTCCTTCATGACGCTGGATAAAGACGGCAAGGTGCGCATGGACTGCTCCAGCCCTTGGGCCATGGCCAGCCTCATCAGCCACAAGGATAGCTTCGACGTGGCCGTGGCCAACGATCCGGACAACGACCGTCACGGCATCGTCTGCAAGGCCGGCCTCATGAACCCCAACCACTACCTGGCCGTGGCTATCCAGTACCTCTTCACCCACAGACCGGGCTGGCCGGCTCAGGCAGCTGTGGGCAAGACCCTGGTTTCCTCCTCCATCATAGACCGCGTGGCCAAGAGCATTGGTCGCGAGCTCAAGGAAGTGCCGGTTGGCTTCAAGTGGTTTGTGGATGGGCTGTTTGATGGCAGCTTCGGTTTTGGTGGCGAAGAGAGCGCCGGCGCCTCCTTCTTGCGCAAGGATGGCAAGGTCTGGACCACAGACAAGGATGGCATCCTGCTCTGCCTGCTGGCCGCTGAAATGCTGGCCGTGACCGGCAAGGATCCGCAGACCCTCTACAACGAGATCACCGCCCAGTTTGGTGCCCCTCTGTACCGTCGTATCGACGCTCCGGCCAATACCGAACAAAAAGCCGTGCTCTCCAAACTGGATCCGGCGCTGGTCGAAGCGGCTGAGCTGGCTGGCGAACCCATACTTGCCAAGCTGACCGCTGCACCGGGTAATGGTGCCGCCATCGGTGGCCTGAAGGTCGTGACCGAAAACGGCTGGTTCGCAGCCCGCCCCAGCGGCACCGAATCCATCTACAAGATCTATATGGAAAGCTTTATCGGCGAAGCCCATCTGGACCGTATCCAGAAGGAAGCCCAGGAGATAGTGACTGCGGCGTTGGCCAAGGCCGGCGTCTGATAACCCGCTTCCCTTAATATCCCGAACCGGCCCTAGTGGCCGGTTTTTTTATCTACCGCTCTGGCCCTTGACGCCTTGGCACTTGGCTGGGGTGACTCAGCAAACGCCGTCAGCTCGACCAGGCGTTCCCCACGCCGGTGGGGATGAAGCTGTGATGCCGTTGAATTTATTGTCGCCATTGGATCCTGCTGCTCGTGGACTGTTGCATCTGGTTCCGGGCAAGTTGGTTCAGCGCTTGTATTGTGACCAAGAGGAAACGGAGAGGCTCTTGGGGCGGTTTCGGGTTTGTTACTCGTGGCATTTTTTCTTTGTGCCTCTGCCAATAAAGGACATGTTGCTGGGTGTTTTTTATGCGGGCTGGCCATTTGTTAACAACTTGCGTGAATATGTTGGTTTCTAGTTAAAAATGCTTTCATGCGGTGGAGGGGGAGTGGAGTGTCACTATTGTTAGCTGTATATCGCCAGAAAAGATTGGATTAGCATGAAGAGGTCGCTGTGAAATCGCTTTCTTTTTTTGCCGTGGGCTGGAATTAATTTGCGGGGATTTTTAGCCACTGTGAAGACTTAAGAAAGCAAATCGGTGTTTTAATGCTAAATGATTAGTTAACATCATGATTTTAAATGAAATGTTACTTTTTAGAATTATTTCTTTTCTGAAAAGAGTTTCATGTCCAATGTATCCGTTTACCAGAAAAAAATGTGACTTACGTCTAATTTCAGGGCCAAGGCATTGGGTAGTATTCGGCTGCCGGATCCACAGCCCTTATAATTCATCCCGGCAGCCCCCCATTAGGGTTCAATACTCTCGAGTAACGAAGGAAATTGGTTATGGCGAAGAAAAAAGTTGAGCAGATCAGCGCGTTGGATAAAGACCAGCTGAAGCAGAACATAGTGCATCACCTGCGCTCCACGCTGGGTACCAGCGAGCAAAAAGCCAGCAAGCAGGCTTGGTGGAAGGCCACCTGTGCTGCGGTGAACGAACTGGTGTATGAGCGTCTGACCCAGACTCAACAGACCCATTACAAGGAAGACACTCGCGCAATTCACTACTTGTCAGCTGAATTCCTGATGGGTCGTCTGACAGCCAACAACCTGCACAACCTCTCTCTGTACGAAGTGTGTGGCGACGCCCTGAAAGATATGGGTATCGATATCGCTGACCTGTGCGAAGAAGAGCCGGACATGGCGCTGGGTAACGGTGGCCTGGGCCGTCTGGCTGCTTGCTTCATCGATTCTATGGCTACCCTGAACCTGCCAGCTGTAGGTTACGGTATCCACTACGAGCACGGTCTGTTCCGTCAAGAAATTCGCGATGGTCGCCAAATTGAGCGTCCTGACTCCTGGCGTGAGTACGGCAACCCATGGGAAATCTGCCGTCCTGAGTCTACCCAGGAAATCCCGCTGTACGGTTATGTTGAAACCGTGTTTGGTGCTGATGGCAAGCTGAAGAAAGTGTGGCATGCCGGTCAGAAGATCAAAGGGGTACCATGGGATATCCCGGTTGTTGGTTACCAAGGTAAGACTGTTAACATCCTGCGTCTGTGGGAATCCCGTGCCTCTGAATTCTTCGATTGGGATGTATTCAACGCTGGTGGTTACATCGACTCCCAGTCTGAAAAAGCACAAGCTGAGACCATCTCCAAGGTTCTCTACCCGAACGATGAAACTGAAGCCGGTAAGATCCTGCGTCTGGTTCAACAGTACTTCTTCTGTGCTTGCTCCCTGAAGGACATCATGCGTCGCTACAAGCGTGTGCATGGCAATGACTTCAGCAAGTTTGCCGCTCAGATCGCTATCCAGTTGAACGATACTCACCCGACTATCGCCATCCCGGAACTGATGCGTATCCTGGTTGACGAAGAAGAGCTGGAGTGGGATGCCGCTTGGGCCATCTGCTACAAGGTCTTTGCTTACACCAACCACACCCTGCTGCCAGAAGCGCTGGAAAAGTGGGCCGTGTATCTGTTCGAACGCGTACTGCCGCGTCACCTGGAAATCATTTACGAAATCAACCGTCGCTTCCTGGAAGATCTGGTTGAGCCGAAGTGGCCGGGCAACGATGAGATCAAGCGCAAGCTCTCCATCATCGAAGAAGGCGAAGCTCGCAAGGTCCGCATGGGTAACCTGTGTGTGATCGGTGCTCATAAGGTGAACGGCGTTGCCGAAATTCACTCCAAGCTGGTTAAGGAAGACTTGTTCCCTGAGTTCGCCGAACTGTGGCCGGAGAAGATGTGCAACGTGACCAACGGTGTGACCCCGCGTCGCTGGTTGCTCTCCTGTAACCCGGCTCTGGCTAACCTCTACACCGAGACCGTTGGTAACGAGTGGCCGTTGAAGCTGGATCAGATGCGTGGCGCCCTGGCTCATGCTGACGATGCTGCGTTCCAGAAGAAGTTCATGGACATCAAGCTGGCTAACAAAGAGAAGTTTGTGAAGGTTGTTAAGGAAGAGACTGGTATCGACATCGATGCCAATGCCATCTTCGACATCCAGATCAAGCGTCTGCATGAGTACAAGCGTCAACAACTGAACCTGATCCACATCATGGCTCTGTATCGTCGTCTGCTGGCTAACCCAGACTATGACATGCACCCACGTGTGTTCATCTTCGGCTCCAAGGCTGCCCCAGGTTACAAGCTGGCCAAAGACATCATCCTGGCTATCAACAAGGTTGCCGAGCGCGTGAACAACGATGCTCGCATCAAGGGCAAGCTGAAGGTTGTGTTCATCCCTAACTACCGTGTCAGCATGGCCGAGAAGATGATTCCGGCTGCCGACGTGTCCCAGCAGATCTCTACCGCCGGTTACGAAGCTTCCGGTACTGGTAACATGAAGCTGGCCATGAACGGTGCTATCACCCTGGGTACTATGGACGGCGCCAACATCGAAATCGCAGAAGAAGCCGGTGCTGAATACAACGCCATCTTCGGTCTGGAAGTGGACGATGTTAAGGCCCTGAAGGCGCGTGGTTACAATCCTTGGGATTACTACTATGCCAACCCTGAGCTGAAGGCTGTGCTCGACTGGTTCGACACCGATTACTTCACTCCAGGTCGTCCGGGTGAGCTCTCCTCCATCAAGCGCGCTCTGCTGGATGGCGGCGATACCTTCCTGGCACTGGCCGACTTCGAGTCCTACTCAGACGCCCACAAGAAGGTGGATGCTCTGTACCGCGACAAGAAGGCATGGGCTAAGGCTGTCATCGTTAACTCTGCCACCATGGGCAAGTTCAACTCTGACCGCTCTATCCAGGACTATGCAGACAACATTTGGTATCTGAAGCCCTGCTCTGTGGTCTAAGAGATTATCCAATGTAAAATGATAAGGGGACCTTCGGGTCCCCTTTGTTTTTGGGCCTAACTGGGCTCTCTATGCCGTGTTGCTGGCTATCCGGTGGCGCGGGCCTATAATGTGCGCCTTTCACTCAGCAGGAGTCATAGATGAGGCTGGATAAATTTATCACCGAAAGTTTGGGTCTGAGTCGCTCTCAGGCCGGGCGCGTCATTCGTGCCGGTGAAGTGTCAGTTAATGAGCAAGTCAGCAAGAATGCCTCGCTACAGCTCACCCCCACGGATGTGGTGGTATTTGATGGTCAACCCCTGTGTCTTACCGGGCCGCGCTATCTGATGCTGCATAAGCCGGAAGGGTATGTTTGCTCCAATGAGGATCCAGACCACCCCAGTGTCCTCCTTTTGCTGGAGGAGCCCGCGCTCAACAAGCTGCACTGTGCCGGGCGTTTGGATCTGGATACGACGGGTCTGCTCTTCATCACGGATGATGGTCAGTGGTCCCATCGCATCACTTCACCGCGGCACGAATGTGCCAAGACCTACCGGGTGTGGCTCGCCGATCCTGTGCCACAATCGGCCATTGCTGAATTTGCCGCAGGGATACAGCTGCGCAGTGAACGGGAATTGACCCGTCCAGCTGAGTTGGTGCTGGTGTCGGAAACCGAAGCGCTGCTGACCATACATGAGGGCAAGTACCATCAGGTTAAGCGGATGTTCGCCGCCATCGGTAACAAGGTGATCCGTCTGCATCGTGAGCAGGTTGGGCCGCTGGCGCTGGATCCTGAGTTGGCGCCGGGAGAGTATCGCTTCCTGACGCCAGAGGAGATGGCGGCCTTCTAGGTCGCAGCTGTCAGATCGGCAACAAGGTGGTCCGTCTGCATCGTGAGCAGGTAGGGCCGCTGGCGCTGGATCCTGAGCTGGCGCCGGTAGAGTATCGCTTCCTGACGCCAGAAGAGATGGCGGCCTTCTAGGTCGCAGCTGTCAGCACGAGCGC
This sequence comes from Pseudaeromonas sp. HNCC25DJ180, assembly GCF_055413345.1. Lineage (NCBI taxonomy): Bacteria > Pseudomonadati > Pseudomonadota > Gammaproteobacteria > Aeromonadales > Aeromonadaceae > Pseudaeromonas > Pseudaeromonas sp. HNCC25DJ180. The sequence goes on along the minus strand of NZ_JBVAYF010000009.1, from coordinate 29,417 downwards.
CGTGCCGCTAAAGACCAGGCCAGCGCCGAGCCAGGCCGCCAGGCTTGGGCGTTGTCCGGTATAGAGCCAGAGCAGTGGCAAGATCATGACGGGGGTGGTGGAGGAGAGGATGGCCACCATACTCATCTCACCGTGCTGCAGGGCCAGCAGGATCAACGTCATGCCCAGCGCCATGGCCAGAAAGCCATTACCGGCTATGATGAGCAAGATCCGGGGATTGATAGGATGTTTGGCTTTAGTAAAAGCGGCACCGGTGGCTCGCAGCAGCAGGTGTGCCAATAGCGCCACCGCCATGCGGGTACAACTGGCCGCCACCGGATCGACTCCGCTGCCCATTACGGGTTTCGCCAAAAGGGTGCCCAGGGATTGGCACAGGGCCGCCAGTAGGCCAAACAGCAGGCCGATCCACAGGGGGCCGATATTGGGCTCCAGGCTTGGGCTGCTCTGCTGGTTTGTCACCTGACGTCGGGCAAACAGTATGGCCACCAGCACACCAGCAAACACGCCTAGACCACCCACTAGGCGCATTCCTGCCAACTGCTCCTGAAACAGCCAGACACCCAGCAGGGCCGAGAAGACGGCGTGACAGGCAAACAGTAGTCCCGCACGTCTGGGCCCCAAGCGATTGAGGCAGGCGTAGAGGGCGGTATCGCCGATGAAGATCCCCACCAGACCCGATAAGCCCATCTGTGCCAATTGTGGCCAACCTAAGGTGGTGAAACCTTGGGTATAGAGCGACATGCTGCCCAGCATCACAGTGACGCAGGCCATTCGCCAGCGACTGAAGGCAAAGGCGCCAAGATGTGCGGCGGGGATGACGGACATGAGGCCGGCAATCGCCCATAACAGGGCTGCACAGAGGGCAAAAAGTTCGTAATGCATAGTGGTCACTAAAAATTAAAGGGGCCAACAGGCCCCTGAGGTATAGGTGTCAGCCGTTAGTTGAAGGGGTTATTCTCTTCATGGCCCAGTGGATCCAGGCTCCAGCCTATGGTCTCGGCACTCTGGGAGAGTTTGCCATCTTCCAGATAGAGCTTGATCTTGAGTTTCAGGTTGTTGGGGGAGTCGGCGTTTTTGATAGCCTCCTCTTCCGTGATGACCCCGGCGGCAAAGATATCAAACAGCGACTGATCGAAGGTCTTCATCCCTAAGGCCGTGGATTTCTCCATGATCTCCTTGAGCGGGCTGAAGTCTCCGCGCTTGATCATATCCCGTACTGTATGAGTGCCCAGCATGATCTCGATGGCCGCTCGACGCTTGCCATCGACGGTTCGTACCAGGCGTTGGGAGACGAAGGCCTTGAGGTTGTTACCTAAGTCGTTGAGCAGCTGCGGGCGGCGCTCTTCGGGGAAGAAGTTGATGATCCGATCCAGCGCCTGGTTAGCATTGTTGGCGTGCAGGGTGGAGATGGCCAGGTGGCCGGTCTCGGAGAAAGCGAGGGCATGCTCCATGGTCTCCCTATCCCGGATCTCCCCTATGAGGATCACATCGGGCGCCTGCCGCAGGGTGTTCTTCAAGGCGGCATGGAAGCTGCGGGTGTCTACTCCCACTTCCCGCTGGTTGATGATGCTCTTCTTGTGGTTATGTACGTATTCGATAGGGTCTTCTATGGTGATGATATGGCCACTGGTGTTGGTGTTGCGGTGGTCAATCAGGGCGGCCAGCGAGGTGGACTTACCCGAGCCAGTACCGCCAACAAACAGTAGCAGGCCCCGCTTCTCCATGATCACATCGAGCAGGATAGGTGGCAGGAAAAGCTCATCGAACTTGGGAATATCCAGCTTGATATTCCGCGCTACTATGGAGATTTCGTTGCGCTGCTTGAAGATGTTGACCCGGAAGCGGCCCACCTTGGAGATGGAGAGCGCCAGATTCATCTCCAGATCCCGCTCGAAGGCGACTCGCTGCTCTTCATCCATTATGCTGTAGGCGATCTGGGCCACGTCACCCGGGGACATGGCCTCATCCTGTATCGGCTTGAGAATGCCCTGGAATTTGGCGCAAGGGGGGGCTCCGGTCGCTAAGTAGAGATCGGAACCATCCTGGCTGGCCAGGATCTGTAACATCTGCGCAAGATCCATAGTGACGTGACTCCTCATCATCTGTTTTGGTAAGCCTAGCAAGAATACGGGAACTGCATAGGGCTATTGCGATTCAGTCTACTAGGCTAGCCGCTCAGTTTCTGACTCTAATCTGTTAATTTGCAAATAGTTTCTCGCGAAAGACAAAAAACACAGCCCCGAGTATGCACAGCCCAGCCCACAAATAGTCCAACTTGATCTGCTCTTTGAGATAGAGGATTGAGAAGGGAACAAATACCGTCAAGGCGATCACCTCCTGCAGTATCTTTAACTGACCTACACTCAGGCTCTGGTGACCAATCCGGTTGGCTGGCACCTGCAGTAGGTATTCAAACAAGGCTATTCCCCAAGAGAGCAGGGCGGCTATGATCCAGGGTTTATGGCTCATCTCCCTGAGATGGGCATACCAGGCAAAGGTCATGAAGACGTTGCTGCACATCAAGAGCACAGAACTGACCAAAATAGGGTGCATGGGGCATTTTCCGTTGGGGCATGCGGGATGGCGATGTTATAGCGCACTTGATTGGCGGGGGAAAGTATCAACTACCGGACTTTGGCTTGTCTTGGCTCGCTGCTAAGATAGCGACCGATTTCACGGATTGGGACAGGGCATGCATTCGTTATTACGGCAACAGGCTCAACGTCGTCGTCGCTGGTTTCTACTGCTGACTATGTTATTGCTGCTGAGTTTTTTGCTCAATCTCTCGGTCGGGCAGTTGAGCCTGAGTCTAAATGATTGGCTCTCTGGCCTTAGCCCACTGCAACAGCAGGTGTTGCTGGAACTGCGTTTGCCCCGTGCCTGGCTCGCCCTGTTGCTAGGAGCGGGGCTTGCGGTCAGCGGTTGCGTGTTACAGACCCTGCTGCACAATCCGGTCGCTGATACCGGTCTTATCGGTGTTTCCAGTGGCGCCTCGCTCTTTGCGGTCATCACGCTCTTTGTGGCTCGTCGGCTGGAGTGGTTATTACCCCCTTGGTTGCTCTCTGTGGCTGCCTTTGCTGGGGCCTTGCTTATTACCCTGGCTTTGCTGGGCCTGGCGCGCCGTGGTCGGCTGGATAATGCGCGCCTGCTGTTGCTGGGGGTGGCCATGGGTATCTGTGCCAGCGCTATTACCACTTGGCTGCTCTACTTTGCCTCGGATCAATCCATGCGGGAGATCATGTTCTGGATGATGGGCTCCTTGGCCTATGGGCAGACTCAGCCCCTGTGGTGGTGGCTACCCTATCTGCTGGTGCTGTTCTGGTTGCTGGGGCAGTCCCGCCAGTTGGCCTTGCTACAGTTGGGCGAGTATCAGGCCCAGCTGATGGGGCTTAATTTGCGACAGGTGCGGCAGCGCTTGGTGTTGGCGGTTTGTGTGCTCAGCGGTATGGCGGTGGCACTGGCCGGGGCTATTGGCTTTATCGGTCTGTTGGTTCCGCATCTGATGCGCCAGATAGGGCGTGATGGCCCGGCCTTTGTGTTACCGGCCTCGGCGTTGGGCGGCGGCTGTTTGCTGTTGTGGGCCGATCTGCTCTCGCGCACCCTGTTGCCCAGTGGCGAACTGCCCGTGGGGGTGCTGACCGCCAGCCTGGGGGCGCCGCTCTTTATCTATCTATTGGTGTGCCGCGATGCTTGAGCTAACCGCAGTGAGTTGCCCCGGACGCCTGCAGGATATTACGGTTTCCTTGCCAGCCGGGCGTTTGGTGGCGCTTATTGGCGCTAATGGTAGCGGTAAGTCTTCCCTGCTGCTGGCGCTCGCCTGCCTGCTGCCCAGTCAGGGGCAGATCACGTTGGCGGGCGTCAGCCTGCTTGAGCAGGAGATGAGCACGTTAGCCCAGTGGCGGGCTATGTTGCCTCAGCGGCAGGCTACGCTGTTGCCTCTCTCCTGTCTGGAGGTGTTACGCCTGGGCGTCAGCATGTTGGCGGCTCCGCCTGCGGCGGCCGAGTTGGCGTTGCAAACGCTGATCGAGCGTCTGGAGCTAGGAGCCCTGCTGGCCCGGGATTTTAGTCAACTCTCGGGGGGGGAACAGCAGCGGGTGCTCATCGCCAAGACCCTGTTGCAAGTCTGGCCAAGTTGCAATCCCCATGGTCGTTTACTCCTACTGGATGAACCCCTGGCCGGGTTGGACTGGCATCATCAGGTCGGGTTATTGGCGCTGCTCAAGGAACTGGTAGCCCAGGGGCTGCTGGTGCTCTTGTCGATTCACGATTTTAATCTGGCGGCCTGGTATGCCGATGAGCTGCTTTGCCTGGAGCGCGGCAAGTTGGTGGCTCAGGGGGCGGTCTCTATTCTAAATTCGGCTCTCATCGCGCGTCTGTTCAAGGTGCAGACCGAGTGCATTGAACAGGGGGGGCGCCCTGTCTATGTACCCAGGCTCTGAGCGCGAGAGCGATTATGGCGCCATATAGTAAGGGGCAGCCGATGGCTGCCCCTTCTTAAATGTTCAACGGTAGTGCCGATTCATGCCAGACGACTCAACCGGGCGGCAGAGGCCTCGGCGAGGCGCGCAAGCAGGCTGAGCGTCTGCTCCCAACCGATACAGGCATCTGTGATACTTTGCCCGAAGAGGGCAGCACAGCCATTGTGGACCTCTTGTCTGCCCTCTTGCAGAAAGCTCTCGACCATGACACCAGCGATCCCGGTGCGGCCACGGCGCAGCTGATCGCCCACATCCTCAGCAACCTCCAGCTGACGGCGATGATCCTTCTGACTATTGCCATGACTAAAGTCGATGATGAGGCGTTCTGGCAGACCCGCCTTGGCCAACTCGGCGCAGGCAGCGTCGACGCTGGCGGTATCGTAGTTGGGGCGACGGCCGCCGCGCAGGATCACATGACCGTGCGGGTTGCCTCGGGTCTGATAGATGGTCATGCGCCCATCCTTGTCCGGCGAGTTGAAGATATGGCTGTGGGCTGCGGCTCGCACCGCATCAATGGCGATACGAATGTTGCCATCGGTGCCATTTTTGAAGCCCACAGGGCAGGAGAGGGCGGAGGCCATCTCCCTGTGAACCTGGCTCTCTGTGGTGCGTGCGCCTATGGCGCCCCAGCTGATCAGGTCGGCAATATACTGTCCGGTCACCATATCTAGAAACTCGGTGGCGGTGGGCACACCCAGCTGGTTGATCTCCAGCAGCAGTTGGCGCGCCAGTTTGAGCCCGGTATTGACGTTATAGCTGCCGTCCAAAAAGGGATCGTTAATGAGCCCTTTCCAGCCGACTATGGTGCGTGGCTTCTCGAAATAGGCGCGCATCACCAGGCAGAGCTCTGCGGCGTATTGCTCGCGCAACGGGGCGAGGCGGCGGGCATATTCCAGCGCGGCCTTAGGATCGTGTAGCGAGCAGGGACCTATGATGACCAGTAGTCGCTGATCTTCGCCGCGCAGAATGGCTTCGACTTGATGGCGACTGTAGAGAATGTGCTGGGCTGTGTCGTTGTCCAGCGGCGATAAGGTAGCCAGCTCGCGAGGCGTGATCAGGGTCTCTAATTTTTGGGTTCTGAGTTCGTCAGTATGGATAGACATGCTATTTCCTTGGCAGGCATGGCAGCGCCCGATAGTCAGGTTTGATAACATAATGGAATTGGTTGCAGAAGGAAATCATGACGCAAGAGGCAAGTTTGGTTTCAGTTTGCTGAGATTTGATGATCTATAAACACAATCAAGAGGTGTAACGTGGCAAAACCAGGCAATACTGGCCTATATCGGATATTCAAGGCCGCCGGCTATAGCATGAAGGGGCTGCGTTCAGCCTGGACCAATGAGGCGGCGTTTCGTCAGGAATTGCTACTGATGGTGATCCTGACGCCACTGGCCTTCTGGTTGGGGGATGGCTTGACGCAAAAGTTGCTGTTGGTCGTGGTCGCGTGGTTGGTCGTGATCGTCGAGATCTTGAATTCGAGCGTGGAGGCGGTTGTCGATCGCATTGGCGCTGAGCACCACGAGTTATCGGGTCGAGCCAAAGACATGGGTTCTGCCGCTGTGTTTCTGGCATTGACCTTGACGCTGGTGGTTTGGGGCGGGGTTGCAGGTCACAATTTATTGGGATTGTGGTAACCCATTCCCGGGTTTGCTTGAGTCTTTTTCCTGGGATTGCCGGGGAGAGAGATGAATGCGAGATGTGCATCACTCTTTAACTATTTGGCTATGCTTTTGCAGATATTGCAATTGACTTATTGAGGGATGCGCTTACAATGCAAACAGCTTGAAAGTGTGCAACCGCTTATTGCTCCATACGATGTCAGCTCCTTACGGAAACGTCCTCGTCATGTTTATAAGTTAACACCTCTCAGCTTGTACCGCCTGAATTAAGGCACAGTTAAGTTATATTTGTTACTAGGAAATTCATTATGTCTGACGTCCGTACTGGCAAGGTAAAATGGTTCAACGAGACTAAAGGTTTCGGCTTCATCGAGCAGGACCAAGGCCCGGATGTATTCGTACACTTCAGAGCTATCAACGCTCAAGGTTTCAAGACCCTGGCTGAAGGTCAACGCGTGCAGTTCAGCGTGACCCAAGGTCAAAAGGGCCCACAAGCTGAGAATGTAACCATTCTGTAAGCTTGTCGGAATCGGTTGCAGTCTAACCGATGACCAGTTAAAAAAAGCGCCTCTCGGGGCGCTTTTGCTATTGGGCGTTAGCCACATCGGGAGTGTGGTTAAAAAATAACCGTCGCCACCGTTTTGTTCACAAGCTATAATCCCGCCCCTCATTTTCAGTGCCAGGCCCAGTGGTATGCAGCAGCCCGACCTCTCCCTCTTCTCCTACCCCAAATATTGGGCCGCATCTTTGGGGCCTGCGCCCTTTCTACCCATGTCCCGTGCCGAGATGGGCAAGCTGGGCTGGGACAGCTGCGATATCATCATTATCAGTGGTGATGCCTATGTAGATCATCCTAGCTTCGGCATGGCCGTGATCGGTCGCTTCCTGGAGGCTCAGGGGTTTCGGGTTGGCATCATTGCCCAGCCGGATTGGAGCAGCAAAGAGCCCTTCATGGCGCTGGGTAAGCCCAACCTCTTTTTTGGGGTCTCTGCGGGCAACATGGACTCCATGATCAACCGCTATACCGCCGACAAGAAGCTACGCCATGATGATGCCTATACGCCTGGCAACGAGGGGGGCAAGCGTCCGGATCGCGCCGTGTTGGTCTACTCCCAGCGCTGCAAGGAGGCCTACAAAGAGGTGCCCGTGGTGATAGGTGGCATCGAAGCCTCGCTGCGGCGGATCGCCCACTATGACTATTGGTCGGAAACCATCCGTCGCTCCGTGCTGTTTGATGCCAAGGCCGAGCTACTGGTCTATGGTAATGCCGAGCGCCCCTTGGTGGAGATAGCTCACCGTTTAGCCCGAGGTGAGAGCACGGCCCAGATGCAGGATATCCGTGGTACGGCCGTGATCCGCAAGGAGGCGTTGCCGGGCTGGCGTGGAGTAGACTCCAGCCGCCTGGATGCCTTGGGTCAGATCGATCCCATTCCCAACCCCTACCTGGAAGGGGCGCCCTGTGCACCTGATGCGCCAAGTGCACCCGAGCCCAAGGCGGTGGTGGTGCGGCCGCCACGCCCCAAACCTTGGGAGCAGACCTATGTCCAGTTACCCTCCTATGAGAAGGTGAAGGCTGACAAGGTGCTCTATGCCCACGCCTCCCGGGTGCTGCATCAGGAGACCAATCCGGGTTGTGCCCGAGCCCTGCTGCAAAAACATGGGGATAGGGTGCTGTGGGTCAATCCTCCGGCTATTCCATTGACCACAGAGGAGATGGATGGGGTGTTTGCCCTGCCGTATCAGCGCATACCCCATCCTGTCTATGGTAAGGCGAAGATCCCGGCCTATGAGATGATCAAGACCTCGGTCAACATCATGCGCGGTTGCTTCGGCGGCTGCACCTTCTGCTCAATCACAGAGCATGAGGGGCGCATCATTCAAAGCCGTTCAGAAGAGTCCATTTTGCGGGAGATCGAAGAGATCCGCGACAAGGTGCCCGGCTTCACGGGTGTTATCTCGGATCTGGGCGGTCCCACCGCCAATATGTATCGCTTGCGCTGCAAGAGCCCGAAGGCGGAGGCCACCTGCCGTCGCGCCTCTTGTGTCTATCCCGTCATCTGCCAGCACATGGATACGGATCACTCGCCTACCATTAGCCTCTATCGCAAGGCGCGCGATCTGAAGGGGATCAAGAAGATCTTGATCGCCTCCGGCGTCCGTTATGATCTGGCGGTGGAGGATCCGCGCTATATCAAGGAGCTGGTTAAGCATCATGTGGGGGGGTATCTGAAAATAGCTCCCGAGCACACCGAAGCGGGGCCGCTCTCCAAGATGATGAAGCCAGGCATGGGCAGCTATCATCGCTTCAAAGAGCTGTTTGACCAGTACTCTCGTGAGGCGGGTAAGCAACAATACCTGATCCCCTATTTCATTTCGGCTCACCCTGGCACCGAAGATCGAGACATGATCAACCTGGCGCTTTGGCTCAAGGCCAACGACTTTAAGCTGGATCAGGTGCAGAACTTCTATCCGTCCCCCTTGGCCACGGCCACCACCATGTTTTACTCCGAGGTGGATCCGTTGCACAAGGTGACCTACAAGTCTGAGCCGCTGTTTGTCGCCAAGGGCGAGCGCCGCCGCCGCTTGCACAAGGCCATTCTCCGTTATCATGATCCGGCGGGTTGGCCCATGATCCGTCAGGCATTGCAAGATCTGGGGCTCTCCCGGCTTATCGGCACGGGCGCCCAGCATCTGGTGCCGCCCGAGGGGCGGGAAGGGGCCGTGGCTGGACGTCCTGCGCGTCCAGCTCTGACCCGGCACACCTCGCTAACGGGCCAGCGCCCATCGGGTCGAGAGGCGAGTGCTGCGGGCAAATCGCTATCTGGTCGTGCTCCTGCACAAACACAACGGGCAACGGCTCGGGATGAGGTTGCGAGTAAAGCCAAAGCCGGTAAAGGCCCAGGGGCGGGGGGCGCAGCCAGAGATGGTCGAGGTAAACCTGATCGAGCCCAGAGCAACCGGACATCTGAGCCAGCCAAATCGCCAGAGCGTGGGTCCCGGCGGAAATGATAAAACGGCATCAAGCCTGACTTGCGTCAGGCTTTTTTCATGCTATGGTTTTGAAAATTAACCTTTTTCATGGAGGATGCATGAGGTTTATCGCATTGCTTACCGGCCTGCTGTTGGCGAGCACAGCTTATGCGGCGGATCCGGCTTTAGAGCTAGCCGATCTCATTGGTGGCAAGGCTCAATACAATCAGCTTAGTCATCAGGTGCTGGGGGATATGATCCGTAAACAGCCGGCATTAGTGCGTTACCAGCCGGTGATCCAGAAGTGGGCGAAGGAGTACCTGACATGGGAGCGGATGCGTGCCGAGTTGGCTCAGACCTATCACAGTCACTTCACGACCAGTGAGATTGACCAAATGCTGCTCTTCTTTGGCACCCCGGTTGGTCAGAAATACATCCGGTATTCCCCGCTTATGCAAGAGGAGATGGCCTTGATCGGTCGGCGTTTGGCCCGTGAGCAGCAACCTAGGCTGATCTTGATGCTGCAGCAGGCGGGAGCCGATGTGCAGCAGGCGCCAGGGCCCCGAGCATCCCACCACTAGCTTGGTGTTGCACGAATAATCCTGGTCAGTTTGCTTCGCTCAGGCTAACGAGCCCCTCTACCACAGCACTGCTTATACTTCTTGCCGCTCAAACAGGGGCAGGGGGCATTAGCCTTGAGTTTGTTGCGTTCTGGCAAAAATTGACCGCGAGTGTAATACCAAAGTCCATCGAGTTGCACAAACTCGGATCGCTCATGATGCGCATGCAGCCCGCTTTCATCCCGATACCAGGCACGAAATTCAACTTCCCCCTTGCTGTCTGCTACCGCGGGGGTGCTAAGCAACTCCAGGTTGAGCCATTGACTCTGTTGTGACTCAGCCTCTAATTCCGCCTCACTGCAGCTAGGGCGAAAATCCGGGTGCCAGGTCGCTAATACGTACTCCCACTGGTGCAGGTAAAACGCCGTGAAGCGAGAGCGCATCAACTGGGCGGGGTTCTCGGCCGCGTTTTGATTGGCTAACAGGGGGGAACAGCAATGAGCAAATTCGTGGCCACTTTGGCAAGGGCAGAGCATAGGTAGGTCCTAAACAGGGCGCGCAAGCGCGGCGGAGGGGTGATTATAGGGGCGCTAATTTGGCTCTCACTAGCAGAATGATGAAATTTGTGCAGTACAAACGGTATGGACTTGGGTATTTGACTAGACTGCTGTTGAGTTGCGTGTGCTACGCATGCAGGGGCAAACAGCGAGGATCTTAGTATGAGAATAAAAAATAAAATTATTACTCTGGCCATTTTGCCTTTGGTATTGGCGGTTCTGGTCATCAATTTATCCGTCTATTTTGCCAGCTACGCCCAATTGAGTGAGCAGCAAGCCACACTGCGTAAAGATTTGTTGGCAGCGAAGAAGGCTGAGCTGAGCAAATATCTGCATTTGGCGGAAACGTCAATCAGTAAGCTCTATGCCCAGCCGGATACACCTGACGTGCGTGAGCAGGTAAAACGTGTGTTGCGCGATCTGCGCTATGATGCGGATGGTTACTTTTTTGTGTATGACTTCAAGGGGATCAATCAGGTGCTTGGTCCCAAGCCGGAACTGGAGGGCAAGGATCTTTCCGGGCTCAAGGATGAGACTGGCAACTATTTTGTGCAAAATATCATAGCCGCCGCCCGCAGCGGTGAAGGCTATGTTCAGTATCTATGGCCCAAACCCTCAATCCAGAAAACTGTCGCCAAATTGAGTTTCAGTATGGTGCTAGATAAATATCAGTGGATTGTGGGGACAGGCTTTTATATCGATGACGTAGATCAACAGCTGGCTCAAGAGTATGCCAAAGGCCAGGTGCGAGTATCCCAGAGCATCCAGCGTAATTTGTGGGTTTCTCTGCTGGTGCTGTTGGTCACCATAGTCACAACGCATTGGGTGAGCAATCGGATTACGCGTCCTCTGGAAGCGGTAGCGGCTGCGCTCAATGATATTGCCCACGGTGAAGGCGATCTAACCCAGCGTCTGCAGGTGGTGAGTCAAGATGAAGTGGGTCTGGTCAGCCGAGCCTTCAATCAGTTTATTACCCAGATCCAGAGCCTGGTCAGCGAAGTCGGTGCCACCAGCGCCCAGGTCTTTGCCGCATCCGATCGGCTACAAGCGCTGTCCGGGCAATTTAGCCAGCAGATGCAAGGGCATAGGAAAGAGACAGATATGGTCGTCACGGCCGTAACCGAGATGAGTTCGACGGCTCATGAAGTGGCCTCTAGCGCGGCCAATGCGGCTAACTCTACGACCGTAGCGGCCCAAGAGGCAGTCCAGGCACATCAGGTGGTGGATGTGGCGAGCCGTAGCATCAACGCCTTGGTCGGTGAAGTTGATCAGGCATCCCATGTTATTGCTGAGTTGGCCCAGGAGACGGCAAAGATTGGCTCTGTGGTGGAGGTGATCCGCGGCATAGCGGAACAGACCAATTTGCTGGCGCTCAATGCGGCCATTGAGGCGGCGCGAGCGGGCGAGCAGGGGCGGGGGTTTGCTGTGGTAGCCGATGAGGTGCGCTCCCTGGCAGGCAGAACCCAACAGAGCACCCATCAGATCAATGACATGCTGCAACGTCTGCAAAATGGGGTGAAAGAGGCGGTCGCCGTCATGGAAACGAGTCAGGAGCGCAGTCAGCAGGCTATCAGTGAAACAGCCAAGATTGCGAGTTCCCTGGACAGCATGTCCCTCTCGGTGAGCTCCATCAATGATATGAATATGCAGATTGCTACGGCAGCCGAAGAGCAAAATGCGGTCTCCGAGGAGATCAACCGTAATCTGGTAGCGATTCAACATATAGTGGAGGAGTTGAGTCAGGCGGCGGATGAGTCAGCCCTGACGACCCAAGCCGTGGTCGCCACCGGACAACAGCTCAAGGCGTTAGTCAGTCGTTTCCGGGTTTAGAGTTCTGGTCCAGGCGATATTTAATAATGGGGCGCCGTTTGAGCGCCTCACTTTTTTTTCGCTGGCGCCATGGGATACACAACATTTGCCTTACGTTAATTTTGCATTTCATTTACTTGAAATTGAGTTTTCTACCCATATTATGGTAGAAGCACAGCTGGCTCATGCCTCTGTGCGCTAAGGCAAACCGTCTGTTCTACTTTCATGAAACTTAAGGAGTCTCAATGAAACGTGTGTTGCTATTTTTGGCGACCAACTTGGCTGTAGTACTGGTGCTTTCCATCGTACTCAACCTCCTCTCTGGTGTGCTGGGTATCAACCGGCAAGGGATGGGCGGTCTGCTGTTGATGGCGGCAGTCTTTGGCTTCGGTGGTTCCTTTATTTCACTCTTGATATCCAAATGGGTGGCCAAGCGCAGTTATGGCGTACAAGTCATCGAGCAGCCGCGTAGTGAAATGGAGCACTGGCTCTTCTCTACGGTAAAGCGTCAGGCCACTGAGGCGGGGATTGGGATGCCCGAGGTGGGGATCTATGATTCACCTGAGATGAACGCCTTTGCTACTGGCGCTAGCAAGAATAGTTCGCTGGTGGCGGTCAGTTCCGGCCTGATGCAGAGCATGAGCCGCGATGAGGCCGAAGCTGTGCTGGCCCATGAGGTGAGCCACATAGCCAATGGCGATATGGTGACTCTCACCCTGATCCAGGGGGTGGTGAACACCTTTGTTATCTTCTTTGCGCGGGTCGTGGCTGGCATCATCTCGAACTTCTTTCGCTCCGATGATGAGGAGTCTCCGGCACAAGGCGGCTTTGTTTACATGATGATAGTGTTTGGCTTGGAGATGGTATTTGGCATCCTGGCTTCCGTGATTGTTATGTGGTTTTCACGGCAGCGTGAATTCCGTGCCGATGCCGGTGCGGCCAAATTGGCGGGACGGGATAAGATGATCGCGGCCCTGGAGCGTTTACGTCACGGGCACGAGTCCCAACTGGAAGGCTCCATGATGGCGTTTGGCATCAATGGGAAGCGTTCTGTCAGTGAGTTTTTCATGAGTCACCCGCCGTTAGAGCAACGTATTGAGGCTCTGCGCCAATACTGATTGAGCAGAGTGAGCATGATAACAAGGGCTGCCGCGGCAGCCCTTGTTGTTTTCGACGAGCACTAGCCCACCAACTGCAGCTCACTCGCTAGTTTCTCATGCTGCTGCCGATAGGCAACCAGATCGGCAATGCTGAGTACGGGCATCTGGTGCCGGAGAGCAAATTGCACGACCTCGGGGAGTCTCGCCATGCTGCCATCTGGATTGGTCAGCTCGCACAAGACCCCATAGGGTTGTAATCCGGCTAGACGCATCAGATCGACTGTGGCCTCTGTGTGTCCGCGGCGGACCAAGACCCCCCCTTCGCGGGCGCGCAGGGGAAATACATGGCCGGGTTTATGGAGATCAGTCGGTTGGGCATGCTCGGCAATGGCGGCTTGTATGGTGGTGAGTCGATCCTGGGCCGATACGCCCGTGGTGACGCCTTTGGCCGCCTCTATGCTGACGGTAAAGGCGGTTTGAAACTGGCTGGAGTTGGCACCGACCATCATGGGTAACTCCAGTTGGCGCACACGCTCCTCTGTCAGACAGAGACAAACGATGCCGGAGCATTCGCGGATCATCAATGCCATCTGTGGCTGAGTCATGCTTTGAGCAGCAAAAATAAGATCGCCTTCATTTTCGCGATCTTCATCATCTACCACCATAACGCCTTTGCCTTGACGTAGCGTCTGCAACGCGAATTCCACCCGTTGCTGGGGGGCGCCAAATTGTGTAAGTAAGGACTGAACCATGGTAAATCTCCCAAAAAATGGTTACCTGGATCAGGGCATGGAAAGGCAGCGGCGCGGTGAGCCGGTTTGGCTACCGTTGAGATAGGCTGTCATATCCTCTTTTATCCGGACTATTACCGTCGGCTCCAGATTCACACTGGATCTGCTGTCCCTGGCGGTAGCGTGCCAGGCGCTCGCGGGCTGACGACGGCCAAGTATGCCGCCGTATCACCGCCGGTGGGGAATTGCACCCCGCCCTGAGAATAAGCCTAGTGAGAGTAACGGTTGCGCTACGCAATTACTAGTGGAAGATGAGAATCTCTCGCAAGTTAGCGACTGGGCGGGCTCAGGAGCGATAGAGCACCTTGATCAGATGAAAACCAAACTGGGTCTTGATGGGACCGAGTACGGTGAGGAGTTCTCCCTTGAATACGGCATCGTCGAAGGCTTTGACCATCTGTCCTCGACGGAACTCTCCCAGGTCTCCTCCCTTCTTGCCAGATGGACAGAGCGAGTGACGGCGAGCTAGCTCGCCAAAGTGAGCACCACGGGCCAGTTTTTGTTTCAGACTCTCACACTCTGCGCGAGTCTTGACCAGGATATGTAAGGCGGCGGCTGTCATTATGGCTCCGTGTTGAAGGGGATATGAGTGTTGGTTGCGCAGGATTTTCCGGTATATCTGATCTGGCTGCAAGTTCGTTACTTGTTGCTCTGCTGCAGGAGTGGAGTGGCTATGTTAGGATTCACTTTACCCTATGGGTTGGCCTGGATATGGCCGCTACCTGATATCTATCTCCCTTTTCCCTGCTCTGAGGGCACACTTGAACCTGATTGTTGCCATTCATCGGCTCTGCCGCCTCTTCACGCTCCGCTGTTTCCGAGCGTGCTGGCAAGCCTTGTTGCTGTGTGTTGGATTGAGCCTGCCCGCCACCGTTCTGGGGAAAGAGGTGCGGTTCGAGGTCACTGGCGTTCGGGGTGAAGTGCAAGATAATGTGGAAAATTACTTGGCGGCTCTCCCCTCTTTTCAAGCTGACCGACTTATCTATCGGCGCAAGCAGATCCTGGCAGAGGTAACCAAGGGGTTGCAGGCGGTGGGTTACTATTCGGCCCACATTGAGCTCTCCCAGGATGAACATGATAAGGGCAAGCTATTGGTCGCCATTGAGCCGGATAAGCCCATCACCATTCGCTCTTTACAGGTGTCACTGCAAGGGGATGCCCTCAATGACAAGATCTTTGACCGCTTGTTGCAAACCCTGCCCCTCAAGCAGGGGGATGTGTTGCACCATGGCAAATATGAAGATATCAAGAGCAGCTTGACCAGTCGGGCACTGGCGCGGGGTTATTTTGATGCCGAGATGGTGCGCTCGACGATCAAGGTCTATCCCAAGGAGTATGTAGCCGATGTGTTCATCGAGTTCTCTTCCGGGCACCGCTATCGCTTTGGTGAGGTGAACATTGAAGGGGTCACAGAGAGTCAGCGTCTGATCAAGCCGTTGCTGACTTTCAAACCCGGGGATCCCTATGTGGCCCAAAAATTGGCCACCTTCAGTCAGTCCCTCTCCGAGACGCGTTATTTCCGTCAGGTGGATGTGCATCCTGTGCTCAAGCAGAGCAAAGATTATCGGGTGCCCATCTACGTAGGGCTAGAGCCCAAGAGTAACAATCTGGTCGAGACCGGGATTGGTTTCTCCACCGATGAGGGGCTGCGCGCCCAGCTCAATTGGGAGAAGCCCTGGCTCAATCAGTATGGTCACAGCTTCAATGCGCAGCTTAAGGTGTCGGCATCTCAACAGGATATCAAGTTCAATTACCGCATCCCAGGTAAGGACCCGATCAATGATTATTACAACCTGCAAACGGGTTATGAGAACAAGGAGCTAAATGATACCAAGTCCAAGCTCTCGCAAGCGGGTTTACACTATTGGACCAAGAAGCTAGGTGACTGGGAGCGCGATTACTTTGTGCGCTTGGAGTATGAGGATTATGTACAGGGCCTGAGTAGTGGTACCAGTCTGTTGTTGATCCCTGGCGTTTCTCTTAGCCGTTTGCGCATTGATCGCGGGCTGGATCCAGAGTGGGGCGATCGTCTCATTTTCAGCAGTGAGTTTTCCCAACCTGCCTGGGGTTCTGACCTGGGCTTTACTCGTCTGCGTGCGCGAGCCAAGTGGTTACGCACCCCCTGGGAGGGGGCCCGCATCACTTCTCGGCTGGAGCAGGGGTGGATAGGTGGGGAAAATCTGGACAACATGCCGGCGAGCTTGCGCTTTTTTGCCGGTGGCGATCAGTCGGTCCGTGGTTTTGGTTATGAGACTATCTCGCCCACCGATGCGAGTGGACAACTCACCGGGGCTCGCTACCTGACGACTGGCAGCCTGGAGTATGCCCATCCTGTGGCTGAAAAGTGGCGTTTGGCGACATTTGTCGATGCGGGTACGGCTACCAATGACTACCTGGATCCGATCAAGGTTGGCTCTGGCTTGGGGGTGCGCTGGATCTCGCCCTTAGGCCCTATCCGGTTCGATCTGGCTTTTGGGGTTTCGGAGACGCATGTGCCTTGGCGCTTGCACTTTGGTCTGGGAGCTGAGCTATGACCTGGCTACGACTGATGCTGGTGGCTTTGAGTGGCCTGCTGCTGATGGTATTGACCCTGCTGGGGGTCGTACTGTTTACCAGCGCGGGTAATCAGATGATCTGGCAGCAGTTGCAACGCCAACTGCCCACCTTGCATGGCGAACTGGTGAGTGGTCACCTGGGGGTGGGCTGGGAGATCCATAATCTTGATTTTCACTCTTCGCTGCTGGATGTGCAGGCCCAGAAGGTGCAACTGGTTTGGCAGGCGGGTGCATTGCTGGCCGGCCAATTGGTGGTTGAGGAATTGGCGCTAGATAAGCCTCGTCTGACGCTGCGATCTCAGCCGACTGAGGTTGCCACTGACTCTTCAGCTGAGCAAACCGCGCCTGCCACGCTGCTGTCACTCCCCATTCGCCTGTTTATTCATAAACTCAGAGTACAGGATTTCGCCCTGCAGACCCCGGATGTGATGGTTAAGGTGGGGTTGCTTGAGGCTGCAGCCGATTGGCAGGGGGAGCAGTTGGTACTGCGGCGGGCTGACGGGGCCGATGTAGATGTGGCCTTGCTGCTGGCGCAGGCCCAGAGTTCACAACCGGAAAAAGGGCACACTCAGGCCCGGAATAATCTAGCCATCGCCGATACCAGGCTGGAGACTAAGGCGCCAGTGGCGCCATCGACGGGCAAAGCCCAACCCCCATCAAAGGATCAAATTAAACGGGCTGTAGCTGGTAAGCCAGTGGGCCCAGGTAAACCAAGCGCCAATGGTAAAGATCAAGCCAAGAGTCAGCCCAAGGAGTTTGACCCTAAATATATTGCCGCGCATATCGCCAAGTTGCCTGCGGTCTTTTTACCGTTTGATCTGCAGGTCGAGCAGTTCGCCGTGACGCGGGCGCGTTACCACCAGCCCGGTTTTGATACGGCGCTGTTCGATGTGGCGCTGCAGGGGCGCTTCGTCGGCGAGCAATTGACGCTGCGCTCCCTGCGTGTCAAACACAGCTGGGGGGAAGCAGAACTACAGGGAGAGCTCACCTTTCATGATTACTATCCCATGGATCTTCAACTGCAGGCAAAGAGTGATGTGGGCTGGCTCGATAACCAGCTCAAGGGGCGGCAGTTTGCTTTACTGGCAAAGGGGGAGCTAACCGATCTGCATACCAAGCTGACGCTGCAAGGCAAAGAGGGGCTGACTCTGCAGGCTAGACTCAATACTCTGGCCGCCGATCTACCGTTCACTGCTCAGTTGGCATGGCATCATCTGCAATGGCCGCTCACCGGCAAGGGTGACTATAGCGTGGATCAGGGCAAGGCCGATGCCTCTGGCAAGCTCTCGGCGTATCGACTCAAGCTGACGACGCAAGCTCAGGCGCTGGCGTTACCGCGCTCCTCAGTGGCGTTGGATCTGCAAGGTTCTCTCAATGGCATCGATCTCAAACCCCTCAAAATAGTGACTGGACACAGTACGCTGCAGGCCGAGGGGCGTCTGGATTGGCAAAAAGAGCTGAACTGGCTCGGCCGGATCACGGCACAAAGCGCCAATATCAAGGAGTGGGTGCCCCAGGTGAGTGGCCGGATCAAGGCCAATATCGCCAGCCACTTTGTTCTGAAAAAGCAGGGCTGGCAACTGGAGTTACCTAAACTCGAAGCGGATGGCCAGCTGAATGGTTACCCTCTTACGTTGCGCGGTCGGCTGCAGGGCAATGACAAGATGGCTTGGCAGTTTGAGCAGATCCGTCTCACCAGTGGTGCCAATCGTCTCGAGCTAGATGGCGGTCTGGGGCAACGCTGGCAAGCTAAGGGGCGTATTGACGCCCCGGCTCTGGGGATTCTTTATCCTGAACTATCAGGGGCCATGAGTGCCGACTTTTCCCTGCAGGGCGCGGCCGCGACCCCCGAATTGAATTGGCGCCTGAATGCCGAGGAGATAGGGTTGCCCAGTGTCCGTCTGCGGCAATTGGCGGCACAAGGTTCACTGCTGTTTGGTAAGCAACTTTCGGGTGAGTTGACCCTAAACTTGGGGCGTTTGCGGCAGGGCAGTACCCGCATCAAGGAGCTGGTGTTGACCCTCAAGGGCAACGAGGCGGCCCACCATCTGGCCCTGCAGTTTGCCGGAGAGCCTATCGCCAGCCGACTGGAATTAAATGGCTCGCTTTTGCGTGGTCGCTGGCAGGGCGAGTTGCACCAAGGACAACTAACGACCCCAGTAGGCGAGTGGCGGCTGGAGGCGCCCCTGTCCATTGCATCGCGTGCGCCCTGGCAACAGGTTCAAGTGGGGAAACAGTGCTGGCGTTCCGATAAGGCTGGAGTCTGCCTGAGTGACGGCGCGCTATCAGCCCAACAAGGGGAGCTCACTGTAGCGCTGACACACTTTGCCACCGAGCGTCTGTCTCCCTTCTTCCCTGAGCGCTTTAGCTGGTTGAGTGAGTTGGGGGTTGAGGGTCAGATTGGATGGTCGCGGGGTATACCGCGCATCAATCTGGCTCTCAACTCTGGGCCTGGTCAATTCGTCACTGATGAATTGACCTCTGATTATCAAACTCTGCGTATTAAGAGTTCATTGGATGGGCAAGAGGGGGCGCTGTTGCTGGACTTTACGTCGCTCAAGCTCGGTTCGGCCCATATCAATCTGCAAATTCATGACCCCATGGCTAAACGGGAGCTGGGGGGAAATCTGAAGCTCACCAATTTACGCTTGTACGGTATCGCGCCGCTGTTCGACGAGTTACGCCGCACTAAGGGCCGAATTGATGCGGATGGCCGGTTGGCTGGGACTCTGGATGCCCCACTGTTTTATGGTGAGGTGCGACTCACCGAAGGCGAGGTGGATACTGCGGCTGAAGTGGCCAACCTGCGCCAGATTGAAACCATAATGCGCATCAATGGCGCGCGCGCCGATATTGATGGCAGCTTGATGGTGGGCAAGGGCAAGCTGGATCTGGGTGGCTTTGTCGACTGGAGTCATAGCGAGCCGCAAGGGCGGCTGACTATTCATGCCGATACTCTGGAGATCGGCTTGGCTGGTTATGGGCGCGCCCGGGTGAGCGCTGATGTGACGGCCTCCATTGGTGGTGGCGTCCAGCTGCAGGGGCGGGTGATGATCCCCTGGGCTAGGATCAAGGTCAAAAATTTGCCTGATAGTGTGGTGAGTCTCTCCGATGATGTTGAGGTTGTCATGCCCAGGCGTAAGGCACCTGAGCCCAAGGCTCCGATCCCCTTTTGGCTGGATTTGGTGGTGAGCCTGGGAGGGGATGTGCAACTGGATGCCTTGGGATTGAAGACCAAACTGGTGGGCGGCATCACCATGACCCAGACTCCGGAGGTGCCGTTGCGTACCGAAGGGGAGATCCGCCTGGATGATGGTCGCTTCAAGGCCTATGGTCAAAATCTGCTGATCAGCGAAGGCAAGCTTATCTTCTCCGGTAATGTCAGCGAGCCCTATCTGAATGTGGAGGCTCAGCGAGATCCCGAGACCATGGAGGATAAGAGCGTTACGGTTGGGGTAAAGGTAACCGGACCCGCTTCACAACCCAAGGTTACTATCTTCTCTGAGCCTCAGCTCTCCGAGACGGAGAAACTCTCCTACTTGCTGCGAGGCAAGAGTACCAGCGCCAGCGGTACCACCTCGGGAGATGAAGCGATGACCGGTATTCTGTTAGGGGCCGGGTTGAGTCAGGCCAGTGGTCTGGTGTCAGGACTCGGCGAAGGGTTGGGGTTGAGTGATGTCACCCTGGATTCGGCCGGCAGTGGTGATGATACTCAGGTCAGTGTCAGTGGTTATCTGCGTCCAGGTCTGCAGTTGCAGTATGGGGTCGGTATTTATAACTCTATCAGTGAGATCCGATTGCGCTATGAGTTGATCCCGCGCCTCTACCTGCAGGCACTGAGTGGGGTGGGGCAAGCATTGGATCTCTTCTACAAGTTTGAATTCTGATAGGCGCCGAGGGGATATAGAGCAGGGATCTGCACCAAGAGTGACGCCCTATGTCTCCTCGGTCTCTGTACCAAGTGTTGTGGTTGCGCTTGGTGCATCAAGGTCACTTTGCTGAACGAGTGTGGGTTCGTCAGCCGCGTCAGCATCCAATCCGAGGGGCAGTTGAGTCAATTGGGCGCTAATCTCTTCTGTTGTCTCACTCTCTTCTCTCCTGGCTTGCAAGTGGGATCTCGTTAGTTCAGCTTGGGTCCGATAATGGGTCAGCGC
This sequence comes from Pseudaeromonas sp. HNCC25DJ180, assembly GCF_055413345.1. NCBI lineage: Bacteria > Pseudomonadati > Pseudomonadota > Gammaproteobacteria > Aeromonadales > Aeromonadaceae > Pseudaeromonas > Pseudaeromonas sp. HNCC25DJ180. Next base: position 8,824 of record NZ_JBVAYF010000009.1, on the reverse strand, counting down.
CAGCACCTGCTCCAGCCGCGCCAGTTCGCACAGATAGAGCCCGAATACCATGGCTCCGACTACCTCAGCTTGGTCATTTAGCACGGGATACCAGTAGCCTGCCCCCTGCTCCTTGGCGGGATTCAAATCGCCCAGATCCTGGAGCTCATCCGCGCTCAGCTGATGAGCTGGCATGGGTAACAGGGCCTGTAAGGTGCGGCTGCACAGCGGGCTGGGGTGGGTGGGCAAGCGGCTCCCTCTGTCGATGGTCAGCAGATGATGCCAGTGCTGGTTGTGAGGCGCATATTGGAAAATCATGATCAGCGCGGCGTGACCCTGGTCGCTCAGCAGTTGGGATAGCGCTAGCCAGTAAGCGTCATCGCGTCGCCAGACGTGAGTCTGGTTGAATTCCGGTAGCCAGGTCAGTGTTAGAGGGTCGCAGGCCAGGCTCTCCGGCAACATCAGTAGCTCCGCGGCTTTTTCGGCCAAGTGAAAGCTCAGGGGCGGAAAACTCTCCTGAATGGAACGATACTCCAGGGTCAGCAGGCCACAGGGCTGGCCGTTGAATTTAAGCTGCACATCCAGACGGGCCAGGATCCCCTCCTGCTGTAGGTACTCCTGGCTTTGCAGCATGGGTTGGTGGGCCAGGTTGGAAAAACCCAAGATACCGCGGCTGCGTAGTGCTTTCTGATAGCGGAGTTCCAGCGACTGAGTGGCGGGTAGGCTTCCGCTGCCTAGCATGAAGACCGGATGCAGTCGATCCGGTTGCTGGCTCCATAGAATAAGGCGATCGCAACCGAGCATCAGTTGTAAACGTTCCAGTATCTGACGATTACGGGCCAGGCCGGCGGGTTGGGCCGCCTGTTTTTCCAGCTCCAGCAACGCCAGCCCCCGAGATGAGCTGCGGTTTTCGTTGTTGAGTAAGCGGCGGGCACAGATAAGCCAATAGGGGGCCAGTTCAGGCACAAACTCCAGCAGCCAGCTCTCACTCTCCAACTCCAGAGGCAGGCAAGCCGCTTGGCCTCGGCGCAGCAACTGCTCAATCGGCTCGGCCAGATCCGCACCCAGTTGGCTGGGCCAGGGTTGGTGGATGCGCGGCAGCAGGGCTAGTGGTGGCAGCTCATCTGCCAGCAACGAGCTTAGTTGACCATCTTGTATATTCAGGCGCATGAAGTGGGAAACTTGTGGGCCGGAGGCGGTGCTGGCTGAGCTGACAGATAAATACATGCAGGTGATGGCGAGAAATATCCAGAATGACTCGGAGAATACGCTATCCCAGCGCCGGGGCAAAGATGTGATTGCAAGGTAAATTAGAATCTTCTAAAGTAATGTCAATTTCGTGGCTGAGGAGCTCAGTATGACCAAGATTGTAATCGTGGGTGGGGTGGCCGGTGGGGCCTCGGCAGCGGCCAGAGCCCGTCGTCTGTCGGAGCGTGCCGAGATAGTGGTGTTCGAACGAGGTGAACACATCTCCTTTGCCAATTGTGGCCTGCCCTATCATATCGGTGGCGAGATTACCCAGCGCCAAGCCTTGCTGCTGCAGACTCCACTTAGCTTCAAGCGACGCTTCAATGTAGAGGTCCGCGTCCAGCATGAGGTGGTGGCCATTGATCGTCAGCGCAAAGAGGTGACGGTGCGGCAGACTCAGACTGGCGAGCAGAGTGTCGAGTCCTACGACAAGTTGCTGCTCAGCCCAGGTGCGGCTCCGGTGCAGCCTCCCATTCCAGGTCTGGATAATCCCAATAGCTTCACTCTGCGCAACCTTGCCGATATGGATCGCATCATGGAGGCTCTGGCGGCTAAGGGGACGCGCCATGCGACTGTGGTGGGGGGGGGCTTCATCGGTCTGGAGATGGTGGAGGCGCTGCATCAGCGCGGTATACAAGTGACCCTGCTGGAGCTCTCTGATCAGGTAATGGCACCGCTGGATAAAGAGATGGCCAATATGGCGCACCAGACACTGGTGCAACATGGTGTCGATCTGCGTCTGCGTACAGGCCTGACGGCGGTGGAGGCCAACGCCGAGCAGGAACTGGTGCTGGCGTTGAGCAATGGCGATGTGCTGACCACGCAGATGGTGATCCTGGCCATAGGCGTAAGGCCGGAAACCCTGCTGGCTGTGCAGGCTGGTCTGGAGTTGGGGCCCCGAGGCGGGATCAAGGTGAATGAGGGCATGCAAACCTCGGATCCGGATATCTACGCGGTGGGAGATGCGGTCGAGACTAAAGAGCTGGTGACCGGCAAACCTGGTTTGATGCCGCTGGCTGGCCCCGCCAACCGCCAGGGCCGCATCGCCGCCGATAACATGCTGGGGCGAGCGGTGAGCTACAAGCGTACTCAGGGTACGGCTATTTGCAAACTGTTCGACCTGGCGTTGGCCAGTACCGGGCTTAACGAGAAGAGCCTGCTGCGATTGGGCCTCGCTTTTGAGAAGATCTACGTGCATCCGGCCAGCCATGCCAGCTACTACCCTGGAGCCTCTCCTGTCTCGCTCAAGCTGTTGTTTGATCCCTCCAGCGGGCAGATCTTGGGAGCCCAGGCCGTGGGTAAGGATGGGGTCGATAAGCGGATCGATGTGCTGGCGGTGGCGATGCGCGCCGGGTTGAGCGTGAATGAGCTGGAGGATCTGGAGTTGACCTATGCACCGCCTTTTGGCTCGGCGCGGGATGTGGTCAACCAGGCCGGTATGGTGGCGGCCAATGTGCTCAAGGGCGATGAACGCATTTGCCATGTGGCCGATGTGCAGATGCGGGGCTCAGCGCAGTTGCTGTTGGATGTGCGCAATCCCGGTGAGCTGACATCACTGGGCAGCATTCCCGGCGCCGTGAATATTCCGGTTGATGAGTTACGCCAACGTCTGGATGAGTTGCCTCGGGACAAGGAGATACTGATCACCTGTCAGGTGGGGCTACGCGGCCATGTGGCCTACCGCATGTTGACCAATGCCGGTTTCAAGGCCCGAAATCTGAGTGGTGGCTTCAAGACCTATCAGATGAGCGTGGCCAGCTTCTAGCCCGTCGTGAACGCAAGAGGCCCCTATTCGGGGCCTCTTGCGTTATTGTTTCCTGGTCGTATCAGGCGGGAAAATCAAACAACATACCGCTTAATCTGGCTTCCTCTATGAAGGTTGGCACCTTGTTGCGTAACCCCCAGACCGAGAGTTCGCCAGCCAGAAAGGGGTGTCCCGGGAAGGATTCGTCATCGCTGCGAAAATTGGGTAGTTGACTGCTATCAAAATCCAGCAGATGGAGAGTGAGAATGGGGCGCAGGGCGAGAAACAGATCCCGGGTCAACTCAGGGCCCAGGCTGACCGGCCGCCTGGCGCCATCAAACAGCCAGTTGCCTTCGCCAAGCATATTGTTGAAGAAGCCGCCTGCCAGCAGGAGTCTCTTGACCAGTGGAATCGCATCATTGACCCCCATGGCTGCCTGCTCCAGGTTGGGGCGCCAGAAACAGAGGTCATCTATCTTGGTCAGGGTCAGCATCTGCTCGAGCTCGGCGACGGGGGTTACCTGCTCCCACAATTTCAGGATACCCTGCTGGATCTGCAGGCTCAGATCACCGAGCAACTCGATTGCTTGCTCGGGTGATAGCTTGGGATCGGAGATCACATGATTGAGGGCCAGCGCTGCCTGGACATTATCCGACCCCGCTGTCTCCTTATAATGCTCATGAGTAGGTTGGTTCATTCTGCGCTTTCCCCATGCAAAGGAGCGGTCTGGGCCGGCTCCTTGACTGTAATGATGACTCTCTGGTTACAGCTTATATCAAGGCAGCATGGCAGCCAGTGGATCTCCGACCTTTATGCCAAGAGCCTTAGGGTGGATCACAGTAAAGCGAATGCTGTCATTCCAAGAGCGTGTATTTGTCCAGAATGGCTTGATAACGGCCATCTTTTTTCATCTGTTGCATGGTCTTATTGAACTCGCTTAGGAAGCCAGGGCCGAGTCGTTTCTTGCTGAGCATGAAGAAGGCGGGGGCTGAGTAAATGGATAAGGAGGAGCGCACAATTTTTCCCTGCAGCCCCCTTTGCTTGATGGCCCAGGTGGTTGCCAGCCAATCGCCGAGAAAGCCCTGGATCCGCCCCTTACCCAGTTTGGCGTAGTTTTGATCTTCGGCCAGCACGGGCTGAATGTTGCCATGGCCTAACAGTGCTTCGACTTCGGGACCGTAATAGAACTCCTTGGTGATCCCCAGCAAAAAGCCGTTATCCAGCAGTTGGGTGATAGTCGTTCCCGGTAGCGGCTGGTTGGGGCGGATCCACAAATTAGCCATGCTGGGACTATAGCTATCGGAGAAGTTGGCGTATTGCGCCCGATCCGAGTTGTAGTAGGCCTCCATGGCGATATCGGTTTCACCTTGTTGTAACTCCTGCAGTTGGCGTTTCCAGGGGCGTTCCCGGAATTCCAGTTTGCAGCCCAAGCTCTGGCTTACCTGGGTCAGAACCTCAATGGCGAAGCCCTGCATCTGGCCATCACTGTTTTTGAAATGGTAGGGGGGCCAGTTGTCCCAACCCACGCGCAATGGATGGGGGCAACCAGCCAGTGCGGGAGTTGCCACCAGCAGCGTTACGAGCAACAGTAGACGAGAGGGCATAGCTGTGAGCTCTTGATGTTAGCCACTATTTTTACAGTTTAGTTGGTGGTGACGGTTATTTTAGCCTCAGAGGCGGCAGTTGCTGAAATAAGTTAACGAGTCCCTCCGACCAGGCGCGGCGCAATGCCAGAAAATGGGGGTGCTGCTCATCGATTCGAAATTGCTGATCCGCACTGAAACTGCCTTGTGGGTAAAGCATCACATCCAGTGGTAGCCCGACAGACAGGTTGCTGCGCAGCGTGGAGTCCAGCGAGATAAGGGCACACTGCATGGCCTGCTCCAGGGTGGTTTGGTAGGTGAGGACCCTGTCTATGATGGGTTTACCATATTTACTCTCGCCGATCTGGAAGTAGGGGGTGTCCTCGGTGGCCTCGATAAAATTGCCTTCCGGATAGATATGAAACAGGCGGGGGGCACAACCACGGATCTCGCCGCCTAACAGCAGATTGCAGCCAAAGTTGATACCACTTTGCTGCTGGCCGCCATCGCGCTGGATCACCTCCCGCACCGTATTGCCGATCAGGGTGGCCGCCTCATACAGATTGGTCACCGTCATCAGGTTTGGCCCCTCTTCCTGGCACCGCTGTTTGAGCAGGCTCAGTACGCTCTGGGTGGTGGCCAGATTGCCTGCACTTTGCAGCACCAGCAGGCGCTCACCGGGTTCGGTGAAAACGGTGAGCTTGCGAAAGGTAGCGATGTGATCGACTCCCGCATTGGTACGGGAGTCGGAGGCAAATACCAGTCCGCTGGCTAGGCGCATGGCGACGCAATAGGTCATGGTGTGTTCTCAAGCAAGGGCCGTGCGATTTGGCGCACGGCGACGATTTCCGATGGTTTACTGTTGCTGTTGCTGTTGCTGCTCTTGTTCCAGCAACTCTACGGCGGCGTGGGCCTGCATGGCCTCACTGCCGCCGCCATAGCGTATCCCACGCACCGGACAGGCATCCAGATAATCTATGCCGACCGCCAGTTTTAGGTGCTGACTGGGGGTGGTGCACTGGTTGGTGACATCAAAGGTATGCCACTTATCGTCACACCACACCTCAGCCCAGGCATGGGTGGCGACATGGCTGGTATCCGGGGTGTAGAGATAGCCGCTCACATAGCGGGCTGGCAACCCCAGGCTGCGGCAACAGGCCAGGAACACATGGGTGTGGTCCTGGCACACCCCTTCGCCGGCGGCAAAGGCGTGTGCCGCGTCAGAGTTGACATCGGTACTGCCCGGTCGATAGGGCATGCGCTCTAGCAACTCGGCCATCATGGCGGTCAAGGCGGCCACTTGCGTCAGCTCCTCTCGATAGGGGGCGGCAAAGGCCCGGATCGCCGCATCGGGCTGGGTCAGCGCGCTGTGGCGCAGAAAGACCAGGGGTGAGATAGCCTGCGAGAGATCCTCTTCCGCATCCATCATGATCTCCACCACACCGCGCGCCTGGATGTGCAGTGCCATGTGCGGGCGGTCCAGGGTCAGCACATGCAGCACATTGCCAAAGCTATCTGTGGTACAGGTGGCATCCTCGGGCAGATCCAGCTCCCAGGAGAGGATGCGCTGGCGACTGGAGTGCTGGGGGGTGAGGCGCAGATACTGGGTGCTGCGGCTCACTTCGCCTTGATAGGCATAGTGGGTGTGGTGCTCTATGGTCAGTTTCATTTATGAGGCCTCCAGATAGGCGCGATGAATGCTGTCGGCGATGGCATTGATGTCATGCAGGAATTGGTTGAGGTAGTCATGCAGCCCCTCGGCGAAGAGATCGCTGATGGTGCCAAAACGCAGCTTGGCATGTTGCACCGCCGTGAGCAGGCGGGGTTCCCGGCCGCTATCACCCTCTATGCGTTCTAGCAGCAGTTCGACCTCTTCGACGCTGGCGCGCAAGGAGCGAGGCACTTCGTTGCGCAGGATCAAGAGCTCGGCCACCAAATCTCGGCTCGGGCTCTGTTTGTAGAGCTCCTGGTAGGCTTCGTATGAACCGACAGAGCGTAGCAGGGCGTTCCAGCGATAAAACTCCCGCACCGGATCTTCATCCTCCTCTTTCATCACCTGATACTTCACATTCAGGATGCGGGCTGTGTTATCGGCGCGCTCGAGAAAAGTGCCCAGGCGGATGAAACGCAGGGTGTCGCTACGCAGTATGGTGCCGAAGGTGGCACCGCGCCCCTGGTGGGAGCGCTCCTTTACCCAGTCAAAGAAAGCAACGGCATCAAAGCCCGCCATGCCGCGCTTACGGTGAGCCTTGATCTCCAGCCAGGTGGTGTTGAGGCTCTCCCATACTTCACCGCTGATGCGGCCCCGCACCGCGTGGGCATTATCCCGGGCGCTGCGGATGCAACTATAGATGCTGCTGGGGTTGCTTTCATCGAAGATGAAGAACTCCAGCAGTCCGTTCATATGGACAGTGCCATAGCGCTCCAGATAGGGCTCATGGGTACCTGTGATGGTGAGTGGGGCTATGAGTTCGCTATTGTCAGAGTCCAGTTGTGGCATCAGCGACATGGTATTGGTCACATCCAGCATCCGCGCCGTGTTCTCGGCGCGCTCCAGATAGCGGGACATCCAGTAGAGTTCACTAGCGGTGCGACTTAGCATACGGAATCCTCCAAAACCCAGGTGTCCTTGGTGCCACCCCCTTGCGATGAGTTCACCACCAGCGAGCCTTCGGTCAGGGCGACCCGGGTCAGGCCGCCAGGGATGAGGCGGATCTCTTTGCCCGTGAGGACATAGGGGCGCAAGTCGATATGGCGGGGAGCAATCCCAGAGTCGACGAAGGTGGGGCAGGTGGAGAGTGACAGGGTGGGTTGGGCTATGTAGTTGTCTGGGCGTGCCTTGATGCGTTCGGCAAAGTCGGCGATTTCACTTTGACTGGCGCAGGGACCAATCAACATGCCGTAACCTCCAGCCCCATGCACCTCTTTGACCACCAGTTCGCGCAAATGGGCCAGCACGTGGGAGAGTTCATCCGGACGGCGACATTGCCAGGTAGGCACATTGTTGAGGATGGGCTCCTCAGAGAGATAGAAACGGATCATATCCGGGACATAGGGGTAGATGGACTTGTCATCGGCGACGCCGGTGCCAACGGCATTGGCTAGCACCACGCCGCCCGCCCGGTAGACCGAGAGCAGGCCGGGGACGCCCAGCATGGAGTCATGGCGAAAAGCCAAGGGGTCAAGGTAGGCATCATCCAGGCGGCGGTAGATCACATCGATCTGTTGCGGGCCTTGGGTGGTGCGCATGAAGACATGACCATGCTTGACGAAGAGATCCGCATTTTCTACCAGCTCGACCCCCATCTGCTGCGCCAGGAAGCTGTGTTCAAAGTAGGCACTGTTGAAGCGCCCTGGCGTCAATACCACCACGCAGGGGTTCTCCACCGGTGAGCTTTCGCGCAGGGTCTGCAGCAGCAAAGAGGGGTAGCGCTCTACCGGGGCGATGCGCTGCTGGGAGAAGAGCTCAGGGTAGAGGCGCATCATCATCTTGCGATTTTCCAGCATGTAGGAGACGCCGGACGGGGTGCGCAGATTATCCTCCAGCACATAGTAATCGCCGTTGTTGTTACGGATGAGATCCACGCCTGTGATATGGGCATAGATGCGCCGGTGCAGCGTGATCCCTTGCATGCAGGGTTGATATTGATCGTTGGCCAGCACCTGCTCGGCGGGAATGACGCCGGCTTTGAGAATGTGCTGCTCATGATAGATGTCGTGCAAGAAGGCATTGAGGGCGGTGACCCGCTGGCGGATGCCCTTATCCAGCATCTGCCACTCGCTGGCCGGAATAATGCGCGGTACGTTATCAAACGGGATCAGCCGCTCGGCACCCTCTTCCTCGCCATAGACGTTGAAGGTGATGCCAACACGATGGAACAGTAGATCGGCTTCTTCGCGCTTTTGCTGGATCCGTTTAGGGTCTGTCTCCTTGAGCCAGTGCCAAAAGGGGGTGTAGTGGGGACGACTGCTGCCATCGGCCAGTAACATCTCATCAAACAGAGAGGGGGCGGGGGGTTGGATCTGGAGCATGGAACACCTCGTGGCTTACATCCTTGCTTGGAGCCACGCAAGGGCCATGCCAGAAAAGATGTCACGAAAATGGGTGATTAGCGGCAATTAAACGCACTTCTTGTGGGCGTACGAGCTCCCTTTGGGCCAATTCGGTGCAGTACTGGCTAGAGTGGTGCGCACTGGCTCTTGCGCTTGCACCATGGCGCAGAGGCCAACGCGTTGGGGCGCCAGAATATGGCAGCCCCTGATCTGCTTA